>JALHHV010000241.1:5474-6804 GCA_022837365.1 Desulfovibrio sp.
CCCTTCACGATGTCGCGCGAGCGGCGCACTTCCTGATGGATGTTCTCCAGCATGCGCCCGGCAAGGGCCGGGTCGAGGTCCGGCGCTTCTCCGCCCCCGGCATGCCGCAACTCCTCGCGCAGGATCTGGCACGAGGTGGAGATGTTGTTCAGCGGGTTGTTCAGCTGGTGCGCGATGCCCGATGTCAGCACCCCCAGCGAGGCCAGCTTCTTTTCCTGCACCAGCTGGTTCTGGCGGTGCTCCAGTTCCACCAGCATGTGGTTGAACGCCTCCACCACGCCGCGCGTCTCGTCGCTGGTGGCGGGCAGGGGCAGCCGTTCCAGGCTGCCCCGCACGATCTGCCGGGCCGAGCGCTCGATGACCGACAGCGCCCCCAGGATGCGCCGCCCGATGAGCCACGAGAAGAACGCCGCCAGCCCCACCATGGCCCCGATGGACAGCAGCAGCTGGTGCTTCAGCGAGCCCACGATACCCAGGATGCGCTCGCGCTGGTAGGTGACGATCTGGCGGGCCTGCGCCACCAGCGCCTTGCCCTGTTCGCGCAAATCCTCGCGCAGCGCCCCGCGTTCGCGCTCGCGCTGCTGCCCGGCAAGCTGCACCTCGCCCAGGCGGCTGAAGGTGTCGCGGTAGCCGTGCAGGTCGCGGCGCAGGGCGCGCAGCCCGTCGCTGCCCCGCAGGTCGGTGCCCTGCACCCCGCCGCCGCCGGGCTCGATGCGCTCGATGACCTCCAGCGCCCGGCCGATGAACACCAGGTTTTCAGCGTGGTCCTCCTCCATGGCGTAGAGCAGGTAGTTCTTCTCGTAGCGGCGGATTTCCAGGATGTCGCTGCTCAGGTCGTCCACCACCTCGGCCAGGGCCAGGGCGTCCTCGATCTGGAGCAGGTAGTTGTACGACAGCCCGCCCAGCAGCGAGAAGCCCAGGATGGACACCGAGATGCCGAACAGCACCAGTTGCCGGATGTTGCCTTCCGCAAGGCGGCGGATCAGGAACTGCACGGCGCGTCCCCCCCTTTCCCCCTGTCCCCCCTGTCCCCCCTGTCGGGTGCCGCGGCGGGCAGCAGGGCCACAGCCAGCGCGTCCTGCACCCGCGCGGCAAAGGCCACCTGCGGCAGCCCGCCAGACCCGCGCGCGGCAAATTCCGCCAGCAGGCCGCGCGCCTCCGGCTCGTTGGCGGCGGGCAGCACCACGGTGCGCGCCCCGGCCCGCGCGGCGGCCAGCAGCTTTTCGCGCACGCCGCTCACCGGCAGCACCCGGCCGGACAGCGAAAGCTCGCCGGAAAGGGCCACGTCGGCCCGCGCCGGGCGGCCCGACAGCAGCGAGACCAGCGCCAC
>JALHHV010000241.1:6863-11282 GCA_022837365.1 Desulfovibrio sp.
GTCCGGCCAGATCTGGCAATCCGGGCAGACCGGGCACGCCCAGTTGTTCCGCCAGATGTTCCGCCTCGGCCCGGATGTGGCTGAGCGCGATGCGCGCCGATTCCTTCAACACCTCGCCCAGCGACCCGGTAAGGATGAGTTGGCCGGAACCGGCCATGCGGGCCGCCTCCACGAACACGATCTCGCCGCCCGCCTCGGACCACACCAGCCCGGTGGCCGTGCCCACGCGGGGCGCGCCGCGGGCCGCGTCGTGCCGGTAGCGCGGCGGCCCCAGCAGGGCGGCGGCCACGGTCTCGTCCACCTGCAACGTGTCCGGCGGCAGGGTGTCCGCACGCATGGCCTCGCCCCCGCCCGCGTGCCCGCCCGCGTCCAGGCGCAGCCGGGCCAGCTTGCGGCACAGCCGGGCCAGTTCGCGCTCCAGCCCGCGCACGCCCGCCTCGCTGGTGTAGTCGTTGACGATCCGCGCAAGGGCCGCCCGGCTCACCCGCGGATAGGGCGCGGTCAGGCCGTGTTCGCGCAACTGGCGGGGCAGCAGGAAGCGGGTGGCGATATCCAGCTTGTCCGCCTCTGCATAGCCGTGGAATTCCACCACCTCCATACGGTCCAGCAGGGGGCCGCGCAACCGCTCCACCCCGTTGGCCGTGGCGATGAACAGCACCTGCGAAAGGTCGAAGGGGATTTCCAGATAGCGGTCCACGAAGCGGCCGTTCTGCTCCGGGTCCAGCACTTCCAGCAGGGCCATGGCCGGGTCGCCCTTGGCGTCCTGTCCCACCTTGTCGATCTCGTCCAGCATGAACACCGGGTTGCGCACCCCCGTGGCGCGCAGGGCCTGGATGATCCGCCCCGGCATGGCCCCCACGTAGGTGCGCCGGTGGCCGCGCAGTTCCGCCTCGTCGCGCAGGTCGGCCAGGGACATGCGGTGGAAGCGCCGCCCCAGCGCTTCGGCCATGGCCCGCCCCACCGAGGTCTTGCCCACGCCGGGCGGCCCGGTGAAGCACAGCACCGGCGCGCGCGACGAAAGGCCCTGCGCGCGCCCGGCCAAAGCCTCGCGCACGGTGGCGCGCAGTTCCGCGATGTCGATGGGCTTGGACAGATACTGCACCGCGCCGGTCTTCAGGGCCTGCACGGCGGTGTCCACCGTGGCGTAGCCGGTCACCACCACGATGCGCGTGTCCGGGGCCGCGCGCCGCGCCGCCTCCATCAGCTGCATGCCGTCCATGCGGTCCATCTTCAGGTCGGTGACGATGCAGTCGTACCGGCGGTGCGCCAGGCGGGCCAACGCCTCTTCGCCATTGGCCGCCGTGTCCACGGCGTACCCTTCGCGCGCCAGCACGTGGGCCACGTTGTCGCGGGCGATGGACTCGTCGTCCACCACCAGCACGGCGGCGGGCTGGGTGGCGCACAGCACGCGCGCGGCCAGGTGTTCCAGCACCCGTTCGCGCACCTGGCCGAGGCCCGCGTGGCTGGCGTCGAACACCGCCGCCGCGCGCGAAAGGTCCAGGCTGTCGCGGGTCAGCGCGTTCCACGGCAGGTCCAGCAGGCATTCCACGTAGTTGAGGGCGATGGCGTTTTCCGGGGCGGCCGCGTCGGTCTTTTCCATGCGGCCGATTTCCGCCTCCAGCGTCCCGCGCACCGTGTCGGGCAGGTCCGCCGCCGCGCACCGGGCGCGCAGGCCGGTGGGGTCCGCCACGCCCGGCTGGCCCGATTGGCCGCCCCCCTGCCCCGCCGCGCCAAGCGCTTCCGGGGGGGTGTCCCCACCCTGCCGTCGAAAGAAGATCATGCGCGCCTCCTCGCATTCCCTCTGGGCCTGACCGGCATCGCCGTTGCGGAGTGAAGCACCGTTGCATTCCGCAACGCTGTGCCTTTTTTCACGAACCCGCGCGAAACCGGCCCGTTACGCGGACTGGTAGCAGTCGGCGTTGCATCTTGCAACACCGCGTGGACACACACAAACCGCGAGGAAGCAAAATGGGAACCATCCGCGAATCGATCGAGTCGGCATTTGTCGCAGTGGCCTTTGCGGAACGGAACCGGCCGGACGAGGCCGTGTGGCAACTGCGCGGCGACGACGCCGCCCGCGACCATGCCCGCCTGACCACCCCGCCGTCCGTGTCCCCCGCGCAAGGTGCGCAAACCCGCACCGCAACCGCCGGGCAGCGCCAGCGCCCGGTGCTGAGAGCCGAATGAGCATGCCGTTGATCCCTGCCCTTTTCGCGGAGGCCGCCCATGCCCGGTAGATGGTTTCGCCGCGCCGCCCCTGGCGGTGACGCCGGGCAGGGCGGCATCCGCATGCGTTCCACCGCCGCCGTGCGCGTGGAGGAACGCCTGGCCGACTACGCCGAGGCCCTTGCCCTTGCCGAGGCGGGCGAACAGTTGCTGGCCGGGGCGGTGATCCGCCGGGGCGAGGCCCAGGTCCGCCGCATTCTGGTGCTGGGGCACGGCTGCGGCCTGTCCTCGCGTCTGGCGGGCTACGCCCTGAGCCTGGCCGGGCGCATGGGCAGCGGCCTGCTGTTCCTGCACGTGGGCGACGCGGCCCACGACGCCTATCGCCGCGCGGCCTTCGAGCGGCAGGCGCGGGCGGGGGCCCTTGAATGGGTGGAAGCGGCGCGGGCGCGGGGCATGGCGGCCCTGCACGAGGTGCGCTTCGCACCGGCAGGACGGCCGGACCACGCAGTGGAAGAAGCGGCGCGCGCCCATGGCCGCGTCGAGTTGATCCTGAGCGAACCGGAAGAGAGCGAACTGATGCGGGGCCGCACCGCGGTGGAATGAGGGCGGCCGCCCTCGACAACCCCCGCCAACGGGGACAACGGGCCGTCACGCAGGCGGCGCCGCCACACGGGAGTTAGCAATGGCAACCCAAACCGCACGCAAGCCCTGGGGCAAGACCATCGTCTTCGGCATCCTGTCCGCCGCCCTGTACGCAGGGGTGTTCGCCTTCGCGGACACCATCGCCGCCCACTTCGCCCAGGGCTCGTACTGGGCCGCCGGGCCCATCGCCACGGTGTTCCTGTTCTCGTACGTGCACGGTGAATTCACCGGCAACCTGTGGAGCGTGCTGGGCGTGGAAGCCACCCGCAAGGCCGCCCGCAAGCCGGAAACCGCTACTACTTCCACCGCCACCAAGCCCGCCACCGTCCGCCCGGCCGCGCGCCGCGCCACGCTGAACGCCTAGCCCGTACCAGGAGACGAAACATGGACATCCTTACCCTGGACCCCACCAAATTCATCGACCTCAACGCCACCGGGGTCTGTTTCCTGTTCATTGTCGGCTTCATCGGCGGGCTGGTCAGCGGGTTCATCGGCTCGGGCGGGGCCTTCGTGCTCACCCCCGGCATGATGAGCCTGGGCGTGCCCGGCACCGTGGCCGTGGCCAGCAACATGTGCCACAAGTTTCCCAAGGCGCTGGTGGGGGCCATCAAGCGCTTCCGCTACGGGCAGGTGGACGTGAAGCTGGGCCTGGTCATGGCCGCGTCCGCCGCCGTGGGCGTGCAGATGGGCATCCGCATCCAGCAGGTGATTCTGGAAAAATGGGGCCAGGCCGGGTCGGACCTGTACGTCAGCCTGTCCTTCGTGGCCGTGCTGGTGCTGGTGGGCGGCTACGTCATGCGCGACGCCCTGCGCTGCGCCCGCAGCGGCGGCGTGGAAACCACCGCGCCCCTGGCCCTGCGGTTGCAGGCCATCGAACTGCCGCCCATGCTCACCTTCCGCCGCTCCGGCATCCGCATTTCGCTGTGGTTCACCCTGCCCGTGGGCTTCGCCACCGGCATGCTGGCCGCCACCATCGCCGTGGGCGGGTTCATCGGCGTGCCCGGCATGATCTACGTCATGGGCGTGCCGGGGCTGATGGCCTCGGCCACCGAACTGGTCATTGCCTTCGTCATGGGCCTTGGCGGGTCCATCAACTGGGCCATGCACGGCATGGTGGACATCCGCCTGGTGCTGATCATCCTCGGCGGGTCGCTGCTGGGCGTGCAGTTGGGGGCCATCGGCACCACCTACGTGCGCGAGCACATGATCAAGATGGTCATGGCCGTGATCATGCTCATCGTGGCCGTGAGCCGGGGCATCGCCCTGCCGCGCTACCTGGTGCAGCTGGGCCTGATGGACGTGTCGCCCGAAGTGCTCGGCGTGCTGGGCAAGATCAGCTTCGGGTCCATGTGCCTGGCCCTGCTGACCGGCGCGGTGATCATCCTGGGCAGCATGTGGAAGGGCCGCGCGGCCGCGCGGGAGGAGGCGCATGGGCAGGCTTGAGCGTTTGCTGGTGCCCGTCACCGGCGATGCGCATTCCCTGTACGCGCTGGACCAGATCCTGGAGTTCGCCGCCACCCGCAAGTGCCGGGTGGCGGTACTCTCCGTGGTGCCGCCCTACGCCGGCGACCTTGGCTCCAGCGCCCTGGCGGACCTGAGGCGGCTGCTGCG
>JALHHV010000241.1:11292-15576 GCA_022837365.1 Desulfovibrio sp.
AAGGCCGACCTCATCGCCATGGGCGTGGCCGACCGGTCCGCCCTGGGGCGGCTGGTGCGCGGCAACGTGCCGCTGCGCACCATCGGCCACAGCGAGCACGACGTGCTGCTGGTGCCGCAGGGCGCAACGCTGGGCTTCCGGTCCATCCTGCTGGCCACGGACGGTTCGCGCTACTGCACCTACGCCGCCGTCACCGCGCTGCAACTGGCGCGCGAGCACGACGCCGACCTGCACGTGCTGTACGTGGCCGACTTGACCGACTGGGCCTTTCCCGATTCTGCGGAAGGGCAACTGGCGGCGGACATGGAGGTGGAGCACGGCCGGGCCGTGGTGGAGGCCATCGCGGCGCGGGCCGCGCAGGAAGGGGTGCGGGCGCGCGGCCACGTGACCCAGGGCGAGGCGGCGGAGCGCATCCTTGCCACGGCCAAGCGGCTGGGCGCGGAATGCCTGTTCATCGCCTCGCACGGCAAGGGAGGGCTGGCCCGGCTGCTGCTGGGCAGCGTGGCCGAGGAGGTGGTGGCCAGTTCGCGCATCCCGGTCTACGTGGCCGTGCGGGACAGGCTGCGACGGTAGGGAACACTGGAGAAACCGCCTGCCAACCTCAAGAGGCAGACGCGAAAAGGGCCGCATGGCCGGGCGGAAAACGCCCGCCGTGCGGCCCTTGCGCGTGCGGTGCGGAAAAAAAGCCGAACTAACCGGAGGTACCCGCCGTTTCCGGTTCGGGTCGTACCCCCGTTGTTGTCTGCGGGGTCGGTTCCGCCGGGGGCGTGCTCACCAACTGGTCGCGCCGCAGCAGGTCCGGAAACAGGCGCATCCACAGCAGGGCCACCAGAATGGTGCCCACCCCGCCCAGCACCACCGACCCGGTGGCCCCGAACCACGCGGCGGTGACCCCGGACTCGAATTCGCCAAGCTGGTTGGAAGTGCCGATGAACACGGAGTTCACCGCGCCCACGCGGCCGCGCATCTCGTCCGGCGTTTCCAGTTGCACCAGGGTCTGGCGCACCACCACGCTGATCATGTCGCACGCGCCCAGCATGGACAGGGCGGCCATGGACAGCGGAAAGCTGCGCGACAGCCCGAAGGTGACGGTGGCCACGCCGAAGCCCACCACCCCGGCGAACAGCCGCCGCCCCACCCGCCGCCGCATGGGCGCGCGGGCCAGGTACACCGACATGCACAGCGCGCCCACGGCCGGGGAGGCGCGCAGCAGGCCGAGGCCCCACGGCCCCGTGCGCAGGATGTCGCTGGCGTAGATGGGCAGCAGGGCCGTGGCCCCGCCGAGCAGCACGGAAAAGAGGTCCAGCGAGATGGCCCCCAGGATGACCGGGTTGCGCCGCACGTAGTCGATGCCCCCGAACAGCGAACGCAGGGTCATGGGCTCTCGCCGGGCGGCCGTGTCCGGGCGGCGCACCAGCAGGATGGCCGCGCACGCGACCAGGAACGCCGCGCCGCACACCCCGTAGCCCACCTGCGCCCCGGCGGCGCACAGAAAGCCGCCCAACGCGGGACCGGCGATGATGGACGCCTGGCGCAGCCCCGCGCCGAAGGCCAGCACGCGCGGCAGCACCACCACCGGCACCAGGCCGGGCAACAGGGCGTTCATGGCGGGCTGCTCGAAGGCGCGGGCCGCCCCGGTCAGGAAGGCCCCGGCGAACACCCCGGCGGGGGTCAGGCTGCCGGTGGCGCTGCCCACGGCCAGGGCCACGGCCATCAGCCCTTCGGCCAGCTGGCAGCAAAAGGCGATGCGCCGCCGGTCGAAGCGGTCGGCCACGCCGCCCACCACCAGGGTGAGCAGCAGTTGCGGCGTGAACTGGGCCAGTCCCACCAGGCCGAGGTGCATGGCGCTGCCGGTCATGGCGTAGATCTGCCAGCCGATGACCACGGCCAGCATGTTGTAGGCCAGGTACGACCCGCACTGGCTGATCCAGAAGCGCGGCAGCGAGGGAATGCGGGTGACCTCACGGAAGGGGCGGAACGGGCGGAAGGGGCCGTCTGGGGGGGACGGATGATCGGATGGCTGGGGCTGCGGAGTGGACGATGCTGTGGACATGGCGGACCCGGTCGAGGCGAAAGTGGCGGAACGGACCGGATGGGCGCACGGGAGCAGGCCGCGCGGCACGAGGCAACGCGGCCCCCCTGCCCATCCGGTGGGGGAAGAACCGGGACCGGTCGCGGTGCGCACCTCCGGCACCGGTCGCCGCCGCTTCATTGAGCGGGCGGGGAATCCGGTATACGCCTCTGCCGGGCCATGGCAAGCAGGCCGGGTGAGCTTAGCGCCGCAAGGGATTGCGGGGAAATGGCGGCTAGACGCTGGCGGACAGCAGCAGGCCGGGCGCCAGGGCGGCGGAGCCTTCCACCACCGCGCCGGTGGGGCCGTAGGCGGCGGCAAGGCCGCCCGCGCGGCTGCCAGACTGGCCGGAGAGGCCGGAAAGGGAGGACAGCGCGCCGGCCTGCACCGCGTCGTCGGCCAGGTTGCCCGCGCCCGCCACCAGAAACCGTTCGTTCAGGCCGTTGTCGAAGTAGTCGTTGAGCGCGTCGTTGAGGCCGCCGCCATTGAGCTGGGCCATGAACGCATCGCCCGAGGCCGTGCCGAACTGGCGGTCCACGAAGCGCAGGGCGTCCAGCAGGCCGTCGCCCAGCGCATCCTCGGTCACCGGGCCGTCGCCGATGCGCTTGTACACGATGCCCATGACGGCGGTGGCGGCCGCGTCGCCGAACGTGTCGGCCATCCAGCGCACGCTGCCGGACAGCGCGCCGGAAAGGGCCTCGCGCTCGGCGTCAGTGGGAGCTGGGGGAGTTGGGGGAGCGGCGGAGGCGGCATCCGTCGTGGCGTCCGTGTTCGCGCCGGTCGCTTCCGTGGCGGCGGGCAGCACGGAGGTCCGGCGCACGATGTCCGCACCGAACACGTCGGCGGTCCTGTCCGGCGACAGGCCCGAAAGCCGCGCACTCGACCCCGACCCCGTGCCCAGCAGCGCACCCAGCCCTTCCCCGTACGGGGAAAGGCCGTTCCGCGCGCGCAGCGCGCCAAGGGTCAGGTTCAGGCTCATGCGGTGCTCCGGGGGGCTTGGCATGCCCCGCTGACCGTCTTTTCGGCAGCGCCGGGCGAGGTATTAGGGGCGCCCCGGAAAATCCCGGCTACGCCGACCCCTCACCCGCGCGCTTCCCGCCGCCCGTCCCGCCGCCCGCTCACTTCCTCAAAACCATGCCGTTTTACAATGATGTCAAGCCGGGGGCTTTTCATTGACCCCCCTTGCGTATCTGCTATGTCTACGATGGCCCCGACCTGTTTCCCGCCGGACCCCTGGTCCGGCTTCACACGCGCCACCCGACGCGGCACTTCCAGACACACCACGGCCTTGCGGGGCCGGCCGGGCCGCGACCCGGGCGCGAAGCACCAATTGCAGGAGGTGCACATGGACTTTCCCGTTTTCAATTGCAAGAACGGCGATGGACATCCTGGGCACCCTGAAGAGCTTCCAGGTGACCCCCAGCGAACTCGAAGCGGCCTTCGAGGAAGGCATGGGCTTCGACGGTTCGTCCATCCTGGGCTTCACCCGCATCGAGGAAAGCGACATGGTGGCCTTTCCCGACGCCACCACCTTCCAGATCTGCGCCTGGCGGCCCATGGAACGCCCGGTGGCGCGCATGTTCTGCGACGTACGCAACCCCGACGGCACCCCCTACGAGGGCGACCCCCGCTACATCCTGCGCAAGCTGACCGAGAAGGCCGCGCAGAAGGGCTACACCTACTACGTGGGCCCGGAGCTGGAGTTCTTCCTGTTCGCCAGTTCGCAGTGCCCCCAGCCCCTTGACGCGGGCGGCTACTTCGACGCGCCGCCGCTGGACCTCGGCAACGACGTGCGCCGCGACATCATCTTCGCGTTGCAGCGCATGGGCATTTCCGTGGAATACTCGCACCACGAGGTGGCCCCCTCGCAGCACGAGATCGACCTGCGCTACAACGAGGCCATGAAGATGGCCGACGTCGTCATGACCTACAAGGTCGTGGTGAAAGAGATGGCCCGCAAGCACGGGGTGTACGCCACCTTCATGCCCAAGCCCATCTTCGGCCAGAACGGCAGCGGCATGCACGTGCACCAGTCGCTGTTCCGCAACGGCCGCAACGCCTTCTTCGACGCCAACGACCCGCACCACCTTTCCGCCGAATGCCGCTCGTACATCGCGGGCCTGCTGAAGCACGCGCGCGAGTTCTGCTGCGTCACCAACCAGTGGATCAACTCGTACAAGCGCCTGGTGCCCGGCTACGAGGCCCCGGTGTAC
>JALHHV010000241.1:15589-16135 GCA_022837365.1 Desulfovibrio sp.
AGCCAACATCTTCCACATGGGCGAGGAAGACCTGACCAAGCACGGCATCGGCTCGCTGCCCGGCTCGCTGTACGAGGCGGCCATGGAACTGAAGGGCAGCTCCCTGATGCAGGAAGTGCTGGGCGAGCACACCCACGCCAACCTGGTGGGCAACAAGCTCATCGAGTGGGACGACTACCGCACCCACATCTCGGAGTTCGAGTTGCAGCGCTACCTGCCCGTGCTGTAGGCGCGTAACAACGGGCGGAAGGAAATCTCCCCGAGCCCGCCCTGCTATCGCCAGCGAAAAACGCGGCCAATGGCATTCGCCGTTGGCCGCGTTGATCATTTCAGGGGGTGCAGGGGGCCGTGGCTCCCTGCCCGCCGGAGGCGCCCAAAAAACCGCTACGAGGTCAATCCCTTTTCCGCCCCCGCCCCACGGAGACCAGCACGCCCAGGCACGAGAACACGGCGGCCACGGCAAGGCCGGTGCGGGTGGCGGACAGGAATTCGGGCAGCACGGCGGGGGTGATGGCGGCCTCGCCCAGGTGCAGGGCGAAGATGAGC
>JALHHV010000242.1 GCA_022837365.1 Desulfovibrio sp.
TGGACCACCCGGCCGCGCTGGAACTGCGCGACATCCTGGCCCGCAACCGGGCCGCCGGGCTGACCCAGGTGGTCTCGGTGCACGAACTGGAGCCGGTGGTGGACATGGCCGACCTGATGCTGGTGCTGGACGGGGGGCGGCAGGCGCTGTTCGGCCCGCCCGCCGCAGTGCTGGACCGGGTGCGCGCCCACGGCATCCGCCCGCCCTGCTCGTGGACCGCGCGGCGGGAGATCGTTCCCTACGAGTAGCGGGCCGCCCGGCAGCCCCGCTACCGGCGGCGGCCGGTGCCCAGCGCCACGCCCACCATGACCACGGCGGCGGCCAGCATCTGGGTGGCGTTCAGGGTTTCGCCCAGCCACAGCCAGCCGAACCCCACGGCGGTCACCGGCACCAAGTTGATGAACGCGCCCACGCTGCTGGCGGGCAGGTGGCTGGTGGCCCAGTTGAACAGGCCGAAGGCGCCCAGCGAGGCCCCCGCGCCAAGGTAGACCACGGCCAGCACCACGTCGGCGGGCCACTGCCCCGCGCCGGTGAGCACGGCATGCGCGCCGGGCGCGAAGAACAGCGCCCCGGCCAAGGTCTGCAACGCCGTCAGGGTCCACGGGTTCCAGCGGAAGCCGCCGCATTCCCCGTGTCCCCCATGTGCGGACAGCCTGCGCACCAGCAGCATGTTGCCCGCCGCGCAGGCCATGGCCAGGAGTTCCAGCATGTTGCCCAGGAGCGGGTCGGGCGCGGATTCGGTGCCCGCGCCGCCGGACAGGGTCAGCCAGGCCACCCCGGCGCACGAGAACGCCACCCCCACCCACAGCCGGGGCGAAGGCCGCTCGCCCAGCAGCAGCCACGCGCCCGCGCCCACCAGCAGCGGCACCGAGGCGGAAATGACCCCGGCCTGCGAGGCCGTGGTAAGTTGCATGGCCTTGGATTCGAACAGAAAGTACAGGCAGGGCTGCAACAGCACCGTGGGCAGGAGCAGCAGTTTGTGCCGGCGGGGCACGCCGCTCCAGAACCCGCGCCGCACCAGCGTGCCGGAAGGGGCCACGGCCACGGTGCGGGCGGGGAACAGCCGGGCGGTGAACGGTGCCAGCAGCGCCATGGCCACCATCATGCGCGCCCACATCAGCGGCATGGGGCCAAGGGCCTGCACGGCCACCTTCATGGCCGGAAAGGACAGGCCCCACAGGGTCACCGCGCCCAGGGCCGCCAGACCGGGCAACAGCAGGGAGGGACGGGCGGGGGCGTTGCCGGAAAGGTTGGCGGTGCCGGTGATGTCGGCAGCGGGGGCGGCAGGGGCGCAGGGTGCGGAATCGGACATGGAAGGCGTCTCCGTGAAGTTATGATGTGCGCCGGATGTACCGCGTTGCGGGGCGGTGCGTCTTGCACGGAGTTTTTGCAGGAAATTGCGGTGGGGGGCGGGGGCGCGGGGCCGTCGGAGGCGGGGGTGCGCGCCTCAGCGCGACAGGTACTGCCCCGGCGTGGCCCCCACGTAGCGGCGGAAGGTGTTGGCGAAGTGGCTCTGGTCCACGAAGCCCGTCTCCTGCGCTGCGTCGGCCATGGCCCAGCCCCGGCGCAGCAGCAACTTGGCGCGGTCCACGCGCAACTGGGTGTGGTAGGCGTGCGGGGTCATGCCCGTGGCGTCGCGGAACACCCGCAGCATGTGGAACCGGCTGAGGCCCGTGGCCCCGGCCAGGTCTTCCAGCGTCACCTTGTGTGCCAGCCGTTCGGCAAGGTAGGCGCGCACCCGGCGCACGGCCGCGTTGCCGTCGCGGGCGGTGACGGCTTCCGGCCGCACCCCGCCGTGGCGGGCCAGCACCAGCGAGAAGGCTCCCACCATGGCCGACTGGCGGGCCAGCAGTTCCGCGCCGTCGGCCACCAGGTCGCTGAGGCGCAGGAAGGCGCGCAGCACGTCGGCGTCGGGCACGATGAGCCTGCGGAAGTCGGGCGGGCCCGCGTCGCGGCCGCCCAGTTCCACGGCCACGCGGTGCAGCCAGCACGGGTCCGCGTAGAACATGCGGTAGGTGGCGGGCACGCCGCGTTCCGGTTCGCCGCTGTGCACTTCGCCGGGGTTGAACAGGCAGACCTGCCCGCCCACCACCACGGAACTGCGCCGGGAACGGCCGTGGCAGTAGTTCGCGCCTTCCTCCATCAGGCCCACGGCGTACTGCTCGTGGGTGTGCTTGGGGAAGGTGTGCGCGCTGCGGAGCACCCGGTTGGTCTCCAGACCGTCCAGGTCGTCGCTGCGCCAGTAGCGCACGTTTTCGAGGGGCTGCCGCATGCCGGGCTCCGCTAGCGGTACGCCTTCTCGAAGATGGCGATCACCGCGTCCTCGCGCAGGTCCACCGGGGTGACGGCGAACAGTCCGCCCATGGTCTCGCGAGCGTTGCGGGCCAAGGCGGGAATCTCGTCGCGGGTCACCCCGTAGTCGGACATCTTCAGGCCGTCCAGCCCCACGGCGGCGATGAGCTTGCGCAGGGCGGTGACCAGGGCCAGCCCCTGTTCGCGCAGGTCCATGCCCTCGATGTCCTCGCCCATGGTCACGGCCAGGTCCGCGCAGCGCTTGGGCTGGAAGCGGGCCATCACTTCGAAGTAGGGCAGGGAGAGCATCACCAGCCCCGCGCCGTGCGGCAGCGCCGGGTGGTGGGCCGACAGGGCGTGTTCCAGCGAATGGTGCGAGATGCACGACGACAGCGATTCGCACAGCCCGGCCGCCGTGGACGCCCACGCCAGCATGGTGCGCACCTGCACCGAACTGCCGTCCTTCACCGCCTGCGGCAGGAACTGGGTGATCAGGCTGACCGCCTCCAGCGCCAGCAGGTCGCTGGACGGCTGGCGCGCCGTGGAAAGATACGCCTCGGCCGCGTGGAAGAAGGCGTCCATGCCGGTCATGGCCGTCACCGCCGGGGGCACGCTGACCATCAGCATGGGGTCCACGATGGACAGCGCGGGGTAGGTGGAATCGTCGCCCCAGCCTGTCTTTTCGTTGGTGTCCTCGCGGGTGATGACCGTCCACGGGTCGGCCTCGGTGCCGGTGCCCGCCGTGGTGGGAATGGCCACCACCGGCAGGGCCGGGCGCTCCGGCCGCTTGCGGCCGCCGGTGCCGCTCTGGATGTAGTCCCAGTAGGAGCCGGGGTTGGCGGCGGCCAGGGCGATGGCCTTGGCGGAATCGATGCTGCTGCCCCCGCCAAGGCCCAGCACGAAGTCGCAGCCTTCGGCGCGGGCCAGCGCCGCGCCCTCGTCCACGTGGGTGAGGACGGGGTTGGGCTGGATTTTTTCAAAGACCACGGTGGTGCAGCCGTTCTGCGCCAGCAGGGCCAGCACCTTGTCCAGGTGCCCGGTGCGGCGCATGGAGCCGCCCGCGCTGACCACCACCAGCGCCTTGCGGCCCGGCAGGCGGGTGCGGCCAAGCTCGGCCAGCCTGCCCGCGCCGAAGACGATGCGGGTGGGCATGTGGAAGGTGAAGTCGAGCATGGCGGTCTCCTTGGGCTGTGCGCCACGGGCGCGCGGTGGTGGTGTGCATGGACAGCACCGCCGGGCCGAAGTCGATGATGTCCATGCCGTAGGCGGCCAGGTACATGGCCACGGTGCCGCCGCCCCCGCCGTCCACGCGGCCCAGTTCCGCCATCTGCCACGGAATCTTGCGGCCGTTCAGCACGCCGCGCAGCCAGCCCACGTATTCGGGGTGGGCGTCGTTGGCCTCGTACTTGCCCCGGTGCCCGGTGAACTTGCAGAAGCAGGGGCCATGGCCGATGACGGCGGCGTTGAGCTTTTCGTGCAGTTCCTGCCAGTCGGGGTCCATGGCGGCGTGCACGTCGGCGGACAGGGCGCGGGTGGCCAGCATCACGTCGCTGAAGCGCGCGGCGGGCTGCCACGCGGCGATGAGGTCTTCGATGCAGTATTCGAAGAAGCGCGACTTGGCCCCGGTGGAGCCTTCCGAGCCGATCTCCTCCTTGTCCCAGAACAGCACGCACTGCGGCTGCTGCGGGTTTTCCGCCGCCAGCAGGGCCTCCAGCGCGGCGAACACGCAGATGCGGTCGTCCTGCCCGTAGCCGCCGACGAGGGAACCATCCAGCCCCACGTAGCGGGCGGGACCGGCGGGCACGGCCTGCAACTCGGCGGAGTACAGGTCTTCCTCACGGATACCGTACTTTTCGTGGAGCAGGGCCAGCATGCGCGCCTTGATCGGATCCTTGGGGGCGTCCTTTTTGGCGGGGGCGCTGGCCGGGGCGTCGGGCGGAGTTTCGGAGGCAGCGGCGGAGGCGTCCACGCCGTTTCCTTCCGTCACGGGCCTGGGCGCGGGCCGGTGTCCCAGCACGATGTTCAGCTTTTCGCCCTCGAAGGCGTCGGCGATGGTCTGCCCGGCCTGCTTCTGGGCCAGATGGGGCAGCAGGTCGGCGATGGTGAACACCGGCTCCGCCGGGTCCTCGCCCAGGGTGACGCGCACCGATTCGCCGTTCTCCTTCACCACCACGCCGTGCAGGGCCAGCGGGCGGGCCAGCCACTGGTACTTGCGGATGCCGCCGTAATAATGGGTCTTGGCCTGGCCGATGCCCGCCTGTTCCTGCAACGGACGCTGCTTGAGGTCGAGGCGGGGCGTGTCCGCGTGGGCGCCGATGAGCCGCAACCCCTGCGACAGCGGGGCGCGGCCCTTGCGGGCGATGAACACGGTCTTGCCCTTGAACACCCGGTAGACCTTGTCGTGCGCGAAGTTTTCGGTGTAGCCCGCCGCGCGCAGGCGCGTGACCACGTAGTCCACGGTTTCGCGCTCGGTCTTGCAGCGGGACAGGAAGTCCACGTAGCGGTCGGCCAGTTCGCGCATGGCGGCCTGATGCTCGTCGCCGGCGTAGGCTTCCCAGCAGTTGGTGGTCTCGAAGTCGAGTTTGTCCATGAGGGATCCTTTCGGGGAAGATGCCCGTATGTGGTGCGGCGCGAAACCGCGAAGGTTTGCGGGTGGCGCGCGGTGCTGTGCAACGCGGCGAAGGACTAGGTAATATCTCTTGCGGCGGGGGGCAACCAGGGGATGGG
>JALHHV010000243.1 GCA_022837365.1 Desulfovibrio sp.
AGGGGCGGACATCGCCATCTGTTCCGCCGGGCGCACCGTGTACGAACTGGCGCACATGCGCGTGCCCGCCATCGTCATGGCCCACCACGAGCGCGAGGCGCGCCACACCTTCGCCCGCGCCCGCAACGGCTTCGCCTACCTCGGGGTGATGCACCCCTTCCGCGAGGGGGCGCTGCGCCGGGCCTTCACGCGCATGCTGGACACGGATTTTCGCCGCGCCCTGCACCAGCGCATGCAGCGGCTGGACTTCACCCGCAACAAGGCCGGGGTGGTGGCGCGCATCGGCGCGCTGCTGGCCCCCGCGCAGGGCGGGGCCGCGCCGCGCCGTCCGTCGTACATCGACGAATTGCCCTTCGGCCCGGACTTCGACCTGCGCAGCGCGCTCATCGAGCAGTCGGCCGCCAGCGAAGGAACCGCCACCGCAGGGAGCACGGCCGGGGGCGCGCCCTCTGCGCCCTGTACGCCCTGTACGCCTGACGCCCCGCACGGAGACTCCGCATGAGAACCGTCGCCCTGATCCAGGCCCGCCTGGGCTCCACCCGCCTGCCCTGCAAGACCATGCTCTCGCTGCACGGCCTGCCCGTCATCGACTGGGTGGTGCGCCGCACCCGCAAGGCGGAACTCATCGACGAGGTGGTGGTCGCCACCTCCCACCGGCCCGAAAACGACGTGCTGGAATACCACCTGTCGCGTCAGGGCGTGGCCGTGTTCCGTGGCCCGGAGGACGACGTGCTGGAACGCTTTCGCCTCGCCGGGGCCGCCCACGGCGCGGAACAGGTGGTGCGCATCTGCGCCGACAACCCGCTGATCTGGGGTCCGGCCATCGACGACCTGATCCGCTTCTGGCGCGCCGAGCATGCCGCCGGAGCCTGCGACTACGCCTACAACCACATCCCGCGTGGCAACACCTACCCCGATGGCCTGGGCGCGGAAACCCTGTCCTACGCGCTGCTGGCCGACATCGCCGCCAAGGCCACCCTGCCCGCCCACCGCGAGCACTGCCTGTCGTACATCTGGGACAACCCCGGCCAGTACCGCATCCGCACCTTCGACCCGGCCAACCCCGCCCTGCGCCGCCCGGACCTGAAGCTGGACATGGATACCCCCGAAGACTACCGCGCCCTCGCCCTGCTGGACATCCACCCGGACATCACCCCCGAGGAGATCGTGGCCCTTTTTCCGCCCAAGGGGTAATCAACAAGAATGCAGGGGCGCTGCCCCTGCACCCCGCAAGGGGGCACACGCGTTGCGATCGCTATCCATAATGTTCGCGCTGCGCGCTCACATAACGGCTACCGTCCCCTTGACCCCTTTTTGTGGGGTATTCGCTTAACAAGCCGTCCCCGAGACCCCACCCCAACTAAAAAGTTTGGGGGGGAGCCTCAGCCGTTATGCGAGTCTTCGAGCATTACGGATGAGGACAGCAAGGCGGGGTCCGGGGAGGGGGACCCTTTCCAAAGGGTCCCCTCCCCGGTTACTCTTCCCTCCGCAAATGCCTTCCCCCCATTTCGCAACCACAAGGAGCACGGCCATGCGCCTGACCGACATATTCAGCACCAAGCCTGCGTGCGCGGCGCGCTCGGGCGTCCAGCGTCCGTACATCATTGCCGAGGCGGGCGTGAACCACGAGGGCAGCATGGACATTGCCCGGCGTCTGGTGGACGAAGCCTGCGCGGGCGGCGCGCACGCCATCAAGTTCCAGACGTACAAGGCGGCCACGCTGGCCTCCAAGGATTCCCCGGCCTACTGGGACACCACCAAGGAGCCGACCAAGAGTCAGTACGAACTGTTCACCCGGCACGACAAGTTCTGGAAGGGCGAATTCGAAGCCTTGAAGAAGCACTGCGACAGCGCGGGCATCGAGTTCATGTCCACGCCGTTCGACGTGGAGTCGGCGAAGTTCCTGAACGACATGATGGACGTGTACAAGATCTCGTCGTCGGACATCACCAACAAGCCGTTCATCGAATTCCTGTGCGGGTTCGGCAAGCCCGTCATCCTGT
Source organism: Desulfovibrio sp. (assembly GCA_022837365.1). Taxonomy (GTDB): domain Bacteria; phylum Desulfobacterota; class Desulfovibrionia; order Desulfovibrionales; family Desulfovibrionaceae; genus Cupidesulfovibrio. The sequence continues at coordinate 2,004 of JALHHV010000243.1, forward strand.
CCACGGGGGCCGCGCACCTGCACGAAATCGCCGAGGCGGTGGAGTGGATAGAGGCCAAGGGCAACCCGCTGGCGCTGCTGCACTGCGTGCTGAACTACCCCACGGACGACGCCAACGCCGCCCTGGGCATGATTCCCGCGCTGCGCCAGCACTTTCCGCAGCACGTCATCGGCTACTCGGACCACACCCTGCCCCGCGACATGAAGGTGCTGGAAGTGGCCACCCTGCTCGGCGCGCGCATTCTGGAAAAACACTTCACCCACGACAAGACCCTGCCCGGCAACGACCACTACCACGCCATGGACAAGGACGACCTGGCCCGCTTCAACGCCTCGCTCGACCGCATCCTGCCCATGGTGGGGCCGTTCGCCATCTCGGCGCTGGCGTCCGAAGACCCGGCCCGGCGCAACGCCCGGCGCAGCCTGGTGGCGGCGCGGCGCATCGCCGCCGGGGCGGTGGTCACCCGCGACGACCTGACCTGGAAGCGCCCGGCCCACGGCGTGAGCCCGCGCGACATCGACACGGTGCTCGGCAAGCGCGCCCGCGCCGACATCGAGGAAGACACCGTGCTCCAGTGGAGCCATCTGGAATAGGCGGACGGGCAACCGTCACGTGGACGGGCCTTCACGAAACACCGCGCCCCGCGCGCAGCCGCACATGATCCAACGCCGTACCCTTGTCCTTGCCATCGCCCCCGACGACGCCGCGCCCGACACCCACCTGATGGCCGGGCCGTGGTGCTTCCACGGGCGCGAGGACGCCTTTCCCGACTGGGATGCCCGCTTCACCTTCGGCCCCGACCCGTACGCCGACGGCGACGAGGTGGCCGCCGCCATCGACGAGGCCAACAGCTACGCCATCTCGCGCATCCCCGACCTGGCCCTGCGCCTTGGCGCGCACCACGGCGCGGACCTGCCGCGCGACTTCTGGGACCTGACCCTGTACCCGTGGCTGACCCTGTGCTGCCAGATGCTGCACGAGCGCCAGCGCCGCGTGCAGGACATGATCCGCCTGTGGGGCACGGAAGAACTGGACGTCCCCCTGCTGCCGCGCGACTGCGCCTTCTCCTTCGAGGACAGCCACCAGTTCATCCTGGCGGGCGCGCAGGACCAGTTGTTCAACTGGTGGGTGTTCTCGCGCATCCTCGAGCCGCAACTGCCCGCCGCGTGGCGCGCCATCCATGCCGAGCCGGTCGTCCGCCATTCCGGCGCGCCCGCCGAGGGCGGCCTGCGCGCGCTGGCGCGGCGGCTGCTGTACGCGCTGCCGTTCCCGCGCATCAAGGGCTTTTCCACCCTGCAATCGCTGGCCTTTTCCATGGCCTTGCTGGGGCCGCGCACCAGCGAGGACCGCACCATCCCCCTGGCCCAGCTCAAGGGTCGCATGCCGGTGTGGCGCTTCGAGCCGGACGACATCATCCTGCCGTCCATCCCCCGCGCCCTGTGCAGCGAACGCCTGCCCCGCACCGTGCGGCAGCGC
>JALHHV010000244.1 GCA_022837365.1 Desulfovibrio sp.
CGCCCACGCGGTGGTCAACCTGGTGGGCGAAAACATCGCGGGCGGCCGCTGGACGCCGGAGCGCAAGGCGCGCATCGTGGACAGCCGCGTGGCGGCGGGGCAGGCCGTGGCCGCGGCCCTGGGGGCCATGAACGGCGCGGGGCTTCCGGCGGTGCTGGTGCAGGCGTCGGCGGTGGGGTATTATGGCTGCTGGCCCGACATGGCCGCCGCGCCGCGTTGCGGCGAGGGCGACCCGCCGGGGGCCGGATTCCTGGCGGAAACCTGCGCCCGGTGGGAGGCGTCGTCCGCCCCCGCGCAGGCCATGGGCGTGCGCCGCTGCATCATCCGCAGCGGGGTGGTGCTGGGGCCGGGCGGCGCGCTGGCGCGCATGCTGCCCGCGTTCCGGGCCTGGCTGGGCGGCCCGCTGGGCAGCGGCAGGCAGCCTTTTTCGTGGATTCACCTGGCGGACGAGGTGGGGGCCATCCTGCATCTGCTGGACACCCCGTCCTGTTCCGGCCCGTACAACCTTGCCGCGCCGCAGGCCGTGGACAACGCCGGATTCGCGGCGGCGCTGAACCGCGCCGTGGGCCGCCCGGCCTGGCTGCCCGCGCCGTCCGCGCCCGCCTTCGCCCTGCGGCTGGCCCTGGGCGAACTGGCGAAAGAAGCCCTGCTGGCCGGGCAGGTGGCCCCGCCGGACCGGCTGGCCGACTCCGGCCATGCATTCCGGTTCCCCACGCTGGACGCGGCCCTGGCGGACCTGCTGGCCGCCTGACGCACCCGCGCACCCGCGCGAAACCATACCCCGCACCGGGCCGGAGCCCGCCGCGCGGGGACCATACACCAACGCTCCGGAGCGGGCATGGCATATTGCAAGATACTGCTGGTCGAGGACGAGGCCGTTTCGGCGCTGGACATGCGCCGCCGGCTGCGCTCGCTCGGCTACGGCGAGCCGGTGCTGGCCACCAGCGGCGAGGAGGCCGTGGAAAGGGCCCGGGACGAAAAGCCCGACCTCGTGCTGATGGACATCGTGCTCGGCCAGGGCATGGACGGCATCGACGCCGCCGGGCGCATCCTGGCCCACCATGCCGTGCCCGTCATCTACATGACCTCGCACGAAGACCCGGAAACCCTGCAACGCGCCAAGATCACCGAGCCGTTCGGGTACCTGCTGAAGCCCTTCGAGGACCGCGACCTGCGCACCTGCATCGAGATGGCCCTGTACAAGCACCAGATGGACCACGAAACCCGGCGCAAGGAACGCTGGTTCGCCACCACCCTGCGCTCCATCGCCGACGCGGTGCTCACCGTGGACCGCCACGGCCGCATCACCTACATCAACGCCAGCGCCGAAGCCATGACCGGCGCGGACCACCACGCCTGCATCGACCGCCATTTCGCCGAACACGTGGACATCCGGTCCAGCGGCGGCAGCCACCGCCTGCAGGACCCCAACGACCTGCTGGGCCAGATGGCCCAGATCGCACAGACCGCGCAGACGGCGCAGGCCACCGGGGCAGGGTTCGGCTTCGCCGCTTCTTCCTTCTCCCCCCTGTCACACCTGTCGCACCTGTCGCACCTGTCGCCGGGGTCCTCGGCCGCGTACCCCACCCCCCCGGTCCAGTCCGTCCCCGCTGGGCAATCGGCCATGACCGAGGCCTTCGTGCACGGTCCCGACGGCGCGGCCCACCCCGTGGAGATGAGCGCCTCGCCCCTGGCCGATCCGGACGGACGCCGCGTGGGCACGGTGCTGGTGTTCCGCGACATCACCGAACGCCGCCAGTCGGAAGAGGCCCTGCGCCGCAGCGTGGAAGACCTGCGCCGCACCCTGCGCCAGACCGTTTCCGCCCTGGCCACCGCCTCGGAAAAGCGCGACCCGTACACGGCGGGGCACCAGTCGCGCGTGGCGGAACTGGCCCACGCCATGGCCGTGCGGGTGGGCCTTTCCGGCGAACGGCTGGAAGGGCTGCGCGTGGCGGGCATGCTGCACGACATCGGAAAAATCCACATCCCGGCGGAAATCCTGGCCAAGCCCACCCGCCTGTCGGACCTGGAAATGGGCATCATGCGTACCCACAGCCAGGTGGGCTACGACATCCTGAAGGAAATCGAATTCCCGTGGCCGGTGGCCCAGATCGTCTTGCAGCACCACGAACGGCTGGACGGCTCCGGCTACCCCGAGGGCCTTTCCGGCGAGTCCATCCTGCCCGAGGCGCGCATCCTGGCCGTGGCCGACGTGGTGGAAGCCATGTCCTCGCACCGGCCGTACCGCGCCTCGCTGGGGCTGGGCCCCGCCCTGGCCGAGATAGCGGCCGGGCGCGGCACGCGCTACGACCGCAACATGGTGGACGTATGCGTCAGCCTGTTCCACGACGGCTTCATCCTTTCCTGACCACCACCTTCCCGAACCCGCCACCGGACACGCCATGCACGCCCGCATCCTGATCATCGACGACGAAGACGGCATCCGCTTCTCCCTGCGCGGCATCCTCGAGGACGAAGGCTTCGAGGTGCTCGAAGCCCCCAGCGGCGAGGACGGCCTGGCCCTGCTGGCCCGCGAGACCCCCGACCTGGTGTTCCTGGACATCTGGATGCCCGGCATGGACGGCCTGGCCGTGCTCGACCAACTGCACGCCCAGCGCCCCGACCTGCCGGTAATCATGATTTCCGGCCACGGGACCATCGAGACGGCGGTCAATGCCATCCGCAAGGGCGCGCACGACTTCATCGAAAAGCCACTGTCGCTGGAAAAGGTGCTCATCGCCGCGCAACGCGCCCTGGAATACGGCGACCTGCGCCGCGAGAACGAAGCCCTGCGCGACAGTCTGCCCACGGCCCACGCCGACGAGATGAACGGCCGCTCGCCGGTGATGGAAACCCTGCGCGGCCAGATCGCGCGGGTGGCCCCCACCGACGCCTGGGTGCTCATCACCGGAGAAAACGGCACCGGCAAGGAACTGGCGGCCCGGGCCATCCACGCGGGCAGCCGCCGGGCCGGTCGGCCGCTGGTGGCCGTGAACTGCGCGGCCATACCGGAAGAACTCATCGAAAGCGAACTGTTCGGGCACGAGAAGGGCGCGTTCACCGGGGCGGACGCGGCCAAGGCGGGCAAGTTCGAGATGGCCCACAAGGGCACGCTGTTCCTGGACGAGATCGGCGACATGAGCCTGAAGACCCAGGCCAAGATACTGCGCATCCTGCAGGAGCAGCAGTTCGAGCGGGTGGGCGGCCACCGCACCATGCGCGTGGACGTGCGGGTCATCGCCGCCACCAACAAGAACCTGGAGGACGAAATCGCCGCCGGGACCTTCCGTGAAGACCTGTACTACCGGCTGCGGGTGTTCCCCCTGCTGCTGCCCCCCCTGCGCGAGCGCGAGGGCGACGTGCCCCTGCTCATCGACCTGTTCGCCCAGCGCCTGGCCCGCGACTACGGCGTGCGCCCGGCCACCTTCGCGCCCGACGCCATGGAGGCGCTGGCGCGCTACCCGTGGCCCGGCAACGT
>JALHHV010000245.1 GCA_022837365.1 Desulfovibrio sp.
GGACCTTCCCTTCGCCGCCTACCGCTGCGACGTCACGGACGCCGGGCAGGTGGCGGCCGCGTTCGCCGCCATCCGGCGCGAGGTGGGCCCCGTGCAGGGCATCATCCATGCCGCCGGGGTGGCGGGCGACGGCTATCTGGCGACCAGAAGCCGCGAGGCGTACGAGGCGGTGCTGGCCCCCAAGGTGGCCGGAACGTGGAACCTGCACCGCGAAACTCTGGACGACGATCTGCGCTTCTTCGTGCTGGCCTCGTCGCGCACCGCCCTCACGGGCGCGCCGGGGCAGGGCGACTACACGGCGGCCAACGCCTTCCTGAACGCCTTCGCGGGGTACCGCCGGTCCATGGGCCTGCCCGCCCTGTCCATCTGCTGGAACACTTGGGCGGGCGTGGGCATGGCCGCGCGCCACGGGGCGGACAAGGGCGCGTTCACCCTGGCTCCGGAACAGTCCTTCGGCGTGCTGGCGGCGGCGCTTGCCAGCGGTTCGGACCTTGCCGTGGTGGCCATGCCCGGCGAGGGCGCGGCGGAGCATCCGCTGGCGGCCTTTGCCGGGGCGGGGCAGCCCGCCAGGCCGCAGGCCGTTCCCCATGCGCAGCCCACCCCGGCCGCCCCGGCGAACACGGCCGCAACGGACGATGGCCTGGAAGCGCAACTGCTGGAAATCTTCCGCGACTGCCTGGGCTACGACGCGGAACTGACCCGCGAGGACGATTTCTTCGACCTTGGCGGCGATTCCATTGCCGGAACGCGCATCGTCAGCCGCATGGACCAGGCGCTGGGCATCAAGGCCAGCGTGGTGGACCTGCTGGAAAGCGACAGCCTGGGCGACTTCGTGGACCGGGTGCTGGCCGGGCGCGAGCGGGCGGCACCGGCGGCGCGGGGCGTGCAGCCCGCCCCGGCGCGCGACACGTATCCCGTGGGCCGCGAACAACTGGCCATCCTGTACGCGGACATGCTGAGCGAAGGCCACCTGGGCTTCAACCTTCCGGCCTTCCTGAAGCTGCCGCGCGACCTGGACAGGCGGCGGCTGGAAGAATCCATCGCCACGCTGGTGCAGCGGCACGACGTGCTGCGGACCTCGTTCCGCGACTTCGAGGCCGAGCACCCCACCATGGTCATCCATCCGTTCGCGGGCTTCACGCTGGAAGAGACGCGCCTGCCGGACCTCGCGCACAAGGACGCCCTGATCACCCCCTTCGACCTGAAGAAGGAACCCGGTTTCCGGGTCCGCCTGCTGACGCTGGACGACGGCGAGCACGTCCTGTTCTACGACATCCACCACGCGCTGGCCGACGGCAGGACCATGTCCCTGCTCAACGCGGAGCTTTACCGCCTGTACCACGGGCTGCCGCTGGAGCCGGTACGCGCGCAGCAGAAGGATTTCGCGTGGCACCAGTTCACGCAGTCCAACGCCGGGGACAAGGACTACTGGCTGGCGCTGTTCGGGGACGGCCTGCCGAAGCTCGACCTGCCCGCCGCGTACCCGCGCCCCCCGGTGCAGACCAACCGGGGCGGCATGTACGAGTTCGAACTGCCGGACGGACTGGTGGCGGGCATCCGCGACCTGGCCCGGCGCGAAGGCGCGACCAACTACCACGTGGTGCTGGCGGCGTGGAGCCTGCTGGTCCACGCGTACACGGGCGACGAGGATTTCGTCATCGCCATATCCGTGGACAGCCGCGACGGGCACCTGAGCACGGCGGGCATGCTGGCCTCGCTGCTGCCCCTGCGGCTGCGCGTGGACGGCGCGAAACCGCTGGGCGCGCTGCTGCGGGACACCCGCACGGCCAGCAACGAGGCGTTGCGCCATCGCGGCTACATCCTCGGCAACCTGCTGGCCGACCTGAAGCCGCCGGTGTGCCTGGACCGGTCGCCGCTGTCGGAAGTGATCCTGTCCTACATGAACTTCGAGTTCGCGGCGGAGGGCGGCCAGTTGTTCGAACCGTTGCGGTTCAGCAAGCACGCCAGCAAGACCGACCTGTCCATCTTCGCCAGCGACACGGGCAACGCCATCGGCTTCGCGCTGGAATACTACGCGGACCTGTTCAGCCCGCAGGACATCGAGGGCATGGCGCGGGACCTCACGCGCATTCTGCACCTGATGACCACGGGCAGCGCCGACGAACCGGTGGGCTTCACGCATGCGCCGCAGGTGCCGCGCATCGAGGCGCGGGCGCAGGGCGTCACGGGCACGCTGCGGCGGGAACTGGGCGTGGACCTGTGCGACGGCATCCGGAGCCTGGCGGAGCGCAAGGGCGTCTCCCCGGCCTCGGTCATGCTGGCCACCTACGCGGTGCTGCTCGGCCGGGCCACGGCGCGGCAGGACATCGCGGTGGACGTGACGCCGGGCGGCCCGCTGCGGCTCGTCATCGACGACGAGACGGAGTTCGGCCACCTGCTGGCGCTGGCCCAGGCGCACCTGTCACGCAACGGCCAGGGGACGCGCAACGGGCAGGAAGCGCCGACGCCGCATGGCGAGGACCCCGGCGGCCCGCCGCGCATGGCCTTTGCCTGGGGGGCGGCGGAAACGGGACCGGACGCCGACGGGCCGGGGCGGTACGCCCTGGTGTGCCGCGCGCTGGATCCCGGCGACGGCGGCACCATCACGGTGCGGTTCGAGCATGACCCGCTGGCCATCGACGCCGAAACGGCCGGAACCTGGCTGGAATACTACGAACGCTTTCTGGACGGCGCGGCCGGGGGGAATGGATGATGAAGATAGCCGACTTCAGGTTCGACATGCCCGCCCCGGCGGCCCCGCGCACGGACGCGCCGTATGGGGCGGACGGGGCGGCCACCCTGGAAGCCCTGTTCCGGCAGGTGGTGGACCGCGACCCCGGCGCGGTGGCCCTGACCGACGACGCCGCGTCGCTGACCTTCGCCGGGCTGGACGAGTTCTCCATGGCCGTGGCCGGGTTCATCCTGGCGCGGGGCTACGGGAAAGAGGCGGCCGTGGGCGTCCTGTGCAGGCGGGGGGCGCACTACCTCGCGGCGGCCCTTGGGGTGCTGCGGGCGGGCGCGGTGTACGTGCCGGTGGAGCGCGACCTTTCGCCCGCGCGGCAGGAAGCCATGCTGCGGCCCGTCAGGATGATCGTCACCGACAGCCACTGCCTGCGCGAGGCCGAATACTTCCGCTACCGCAATCCCGGCATCGGACACGTGCTGTGCATCGATGTGCCGGACACCGGCGGTTTTCTGGAAAAGCCCACCGGGCTTGGCAGCACCGCCTACTGGGAAGGCGTGGCCGACGCGGGCGGCGACCAGGGCTGGAAAGGCTGGTTCGACGGGCAGCCGCTGCCGGCGGACGTGCTGGAGGGCATGGCGGCCGGCATCCTTGCGGAAACGGGGCTGGCGGACAGGCCCCGCAGGCGGGTGCTGGACGTGGGCAGCGGTTCCGGCGCGGTGGCGGCGGCGCTGGCCGGTGCGGCGGAGCGGTACACCGCCGTGGACCTTGCGCGCAACGAACTGG
>JALHHV010000246.1 GCA_022837365.1 Desulfovibrio sp.
GGGCGTCAGGCGCTGCCCGGCCTTGATGGCCCCCTTGCAGGCCATCATGGCCCACAGCGCGCCCAGGTCGTTGGTCCGGCCCGCCACCGCCTCGCGCAGAAAGGCGGCGGCCTCGGAACGGTCCAGCAGGGCGGGCACGGCACGGGCGCGCACCGTGGACCCGGAGGTTTCCAGCGCAAAGCCCAGGGATTCCAGGTCGGGCCGCAACTCGTGCAGCCGTTCCGCCTCGGCCGGGTGCAGGGGCAGTTCCACGGGCAGGGCCAGGAACTGGCCGCCGCCCGCCGTGCCGCGCCGCTTGATGCGTTCGTGCAGCACGCATTCGTGGGCGGCGTGCTGGTCCACCAGCAACAGGGTGTCGCGGCCCCGGCGCAGCACGAGGTAGGTGTCCGCGATCTGGCCGAGGTAGGTGTACTCGCCGATGCGCACGCCGCCCTCGCGGGTTTCCTCCATGGCGAGGCCGGTTGCGTCGGGGGAGGCGGCGGGAAACGCGGCCTCGGTGAACGGACGGGCTCCGTCCGCCAGATGGCCGGGGGACGCGGCAAGGCCGGATTCCTCGGTCACCAGCAGGGCGGGCGCCGGGCCGTCGCGCCGCGCGCCGGGCAGGCCGGGACGGAAATCGATGCTCGGGCCGGGGGCGTCTGCGTGGCCGGTGTCGCCTGCGTGGCTGGCCTCGTCTGGGGCATACGGGTCGCGCTGGCGTTTGTCGATGATCACGTCGCGGGCGTCGGCCTGCCCCCAGAAGCCCAGCGGGCGCGCCTCGCGGCGGGGGGCGTCGGGATCGGGAACGCGCAGCCCGGCGGGATGCGCGCCGGGGAAATCCGGCTGGCCCGCGCCCCGGTCCATGCCCGCCAACGGGTCCTGCCCCGGCAGTTCCTCCGCCGCATCGACATCCTCACCGGGTGCCCCCATGGCGGCCATGCGGTCCAGCGATTCGCCCAGCGCGCGCAGCACGGCCACGAACACGGCGCGCTCGTCGCGAAAGCGCACCTCGTTCTTGGCCGGGTGCACGTTCCAGGGCCAGCTGCGGGTATTCGCGGGCCAGCAGGCGGCCCTTGTACGCCTCGCGCACGGCCTTCAGCAGCAGCCGGTCGTTGACGGCGCGGCCGTTGACGTACAGCAGCATGCGGTCGGGCCGGGGCTGCGCGCCGCGCGGGTCTGCGGCCAGGCCGTGCACGCGGATGGAGTCCGTCATGCGGTCGAAGGGGTGCAGGGTGTCCACCACGGCGGGGGGCCACAGCACGGCCAGCCGCCGGGCCAGGGTCTGCCCGGCGGGAAAGCGCAACACCTCACGCCCGCCCGCGGACAGGGTGAAGGCCACGTCCGGCCGGGTCAGGGCCAGGCGCGCGAACAGTTCCTGGCAGCGCTTCAGTTCCGTGGCCTGGGTTTTCAGGAATTTCAGGCGCGCGGGCACGTTGGCGAACAGGTCGCGCACCTCGACGATGGTGCCCCGGTGCAGCGCGGCCGGGCCGGAGGCCACCACGTGGCCGTGCGCCACCTCGATGAAGGTGGCCTCGCCGGGCGCGCCCTCCGCTCCGTCGGGAGCCGTGGGGGCCGAGGTCATGCGGAACCGCGACACCGAGGCGATGGAGGGCAGGGCCTCGCCCCGGAAGCCGAAGCTGCCGATGCGGGCCAGTTCCGCCAGGTTGGCCACCTTGCTGGTGGCGTGGCGGGTGACGGCCAGTTCCAGTTCTTCGGCCGGGATGCCGCCGCCGTCGTCGCGCACCATGATCAGCGACTGCCCGCCGTTGTCCAGCGCCACCTCGATGGTGGTGGCCCCGGCGTCCAGGCTGTTTTCGATCAGTTCCTTGACCACGCTGGCCGGGCGTTCCACCACCTCGCCCGCAGCGATCTGGTTGCGCAGGTCGGCGGGCAGCACCTGGATGCGGCGGCGCGCGCCGCGCGCGGAGGATGCAGAGGCCGTGGCGGTGGCTTCGGCGTTGGCGTCGACGGGGGAACGGGCTGTGTCGTGGTCGTGCGTGTGCATGGTTCATCTGTAGCCACTCGGGCGGGCAAGGTAAAGCGGGAGCGGGGGAGGGGGGGGGCGGCAGGACGGCAACCGCACTTCCCACCGATGGGATGATAGTTGATGACACCTCCGCGCGCCCGGCGGTAGATTGGGGGTATGCAGCCACTTCTTCAGTTCGACGACGTGTCGTTCGCGTATGCGCCCGGCAAGGCGGGGTCCGTTTCGCCCGTTCCTTCCGCCCAGCCGGGGCGCCCCGGCCTCGCCCACGTGAACCTTGCGGTGCGCCCCGGCGATTTCGTCATGCTCACCGGGCCGTCGGGCGCGGGCAAATCCACCCTGCTGCGCCTTGCCGTGCGGCTGGAGGAGGCCGACGCCGGGGTGGTCCGATGTGGCGGCCGACCGGTGGCGGACATTCCACCGGCCGAGCTGCGCCGCACCCTCGGATTCGTGCAGCAGACCCCCACGGTGGGCGCGGGCACGGTGCGCGACAACCTGCTGCTGCCGTTCACCTTTGCGGCCAACAAGGGACTGACGCCCCCCGACGGCGCGGAACTGGCCGGATGGCTGGCCCGCTTCCGGCTGGCCGGGGTGGGGCTGGACGCCACGGCCGCCGCGCTCAGCGTAGGGCAGCGCCAGCGGGTGTGCATCATTCGCACGATGTTGCTGCGCCCGGCCGCCCTGCTGATGGACGAGCCCACCAGCGCGCTGGACCCGGAAAGCAGCGCGGTGGTGGAAGCCCTGACCGAGGAATTGAACGAGGACGGGGTGACCGTGCTCATGGTCACCCACGGGGCCTACCGCCCGGCGCGCCGTCCCTGGCGCGACGTGCGCGTGCGGGACGGCGGGGTGCATGAACTGGCGGTGGCCTCCGCAGGGGACGATGCCGCCGCCGGGATGGCCGCCGGAGGCGCCGCATGAACGACCCGCTGGGGCTGGCCTACATCCAGATCGGGCCGTGGCAACTGGCCGTGGCCGTGGTCTTCGTGCTGCTGGCGGGTGCGCTGTCGCTGGTGCATCACCTGAAGCTGGAGCGCGACCTGGCCATCGGCACGCTGCGCACCTTTGTCCAGTTGTTCGCCATGGGCTACCTGCTGCGCATCCTGTTCGGCCTGCAATCGGCGCTGCTGGTGGTGGGCATGTACATGGTCATGACCTGGTTCGCGGCGCGCATCGTCAAGGGGCGGGTGCGCGAGAAGAGCGTGGACTACTTCATGCCCACCCTGCTGGCGGTGCAGGTGACCTTCTTTCTGGTGACCTTCGTGGTCACGGGGCTGATCATCGGGGCCAGGCCGTGGTGGGAGCCGCAGTACTTCATCCCCATCGGGGGCATGGTGGCGGGCAATTCCATGAACGCGCTGGCCGTGGCGCTGGACCGCCTGTTTGCCGACCTGCGCGGCCGCCGGGCAGAGGTGGAAATGCGCCTGTGCCTTGGCGCGGACAGGGACGAGGCCAGCGCGGACATCTTCCGCGAGGCGTTGCGCGCGGGCATGATTCCGTCCGTCAATTCCATGATGGGCGTGGGCCTGGTGTCCATACCCGGCATGATGACCGGCCAGATCATGGCCGGGGCGGACCCGGCCGACGCCGTGCGCTACCAGATCGTGGTCATGCTGATGATCGTGGCCTCCACGGCGCTGGCGACGTTTATCGTGCTGCATCTGGTGCGCAGGCGTTGCTTCGGGCGCGCGCATAACTTACTCTTGAAGGCATAGCCCGTGGGAAAGGCGGACGGCGCGGTTACGGACGCGGCCTGATGCCCCCCCGGAGCGCTTCACGGGAACAATCGGGAGGACGAACGACCAACGATTCCGCGACCATCAAAGGTTCGGCACGAGCCGGGCACAAGCCAGGGAGGAACGCCATGCGCCAGATTGACCGCATTGATCGCGTTGTTGAGCGGCAGCCCCACGTGCCATCGCAGCCGAAAGGCTATGATCCTGAATTGATGTTTGTGGAATGCGCCCGTTGCGGCAGGCCGGTGATGTGGGAACAGGGCCGCGCAACCGTTGTACTGCACGGCGTGGGCGTGCACGCCACCGACCTTGACGATCACTGCATGATCGTCACCGACGGCTGCGCGCACTGCCACCCGGAAGAGGACGAATACCGGCTGAAGGTCATCCGCCTCAGCGAAATCGTGTACCGCGACCTGCTGCGCGATGGGGAGCCCATGGGCAACGCCTGAGCGCGGCGGGACCAGACCGGAGCATTGAACGAGAGGTCCGGACGCAACAGGTCCGGACACACGAGGTCAGGAGACAAGAGGTCAGGAGATAGGTATTGACGGGTTCGCAACCTCCCGGTTGCCCTGCGGCAAGGAATCGATGCCTTTCCGAAATGGATCCAACGCATGACGGCCGCGTCCCGGTGGGGCGCGGCCGTCGTT
>JALHHV010000247.1:0-6505 GCA_022837365.1 Desulfovibrio sp.
GGCATCATCGGGCATCATACTCCGGTACGGGGTTGCCGAACAGGAAGCGGCGGGGGTCGCTTTCCACCTTGTGGGCCAGCCGGTCCAGCGTGGCCACCAGTTGCCGCGCCTCGGCCAGCAGGCGGCGCATGTCCTCCAGCCCTTCGCCGGAAAACTTGGCCACGCCCGGCTCGGCCCGGGCCACCAGTCCGTCCATGCGCCGGGCCATGTCGCCCACGGCGCGGGTGGAGTCGCGCAGGTCGGTGCGCAGGTAGTCGCGCATGTCGCCGGTGGTGCCTTCCAGCCCGGCGGAGGCGTTGGCCAGGCGCCGGGTGGTCACGTCCAGGTTGCCGATGATGCGGTCCATGGCGTCGGCCCGCGCGGCAAGGCGCGCCGTGAGCATGTCCAGCGATTGCAGGGTCTGGGCCAGGGTCCGGCGGTTCTCGTCGTCGGCCATGCCCGCGATGCGCTGGATCAGTTCGCGGCCGTCGGAAACCACGGCGGGCAGCCCGGCGAACAGGGCTTCCAGCCGCGAAAGCTGGGCGGGAATCACCGCCACATCCTCGCCGTCGTGCGGCTTGAGCAGCGGGCTGGTGGCCGTGCCGCCGGAAATCTGCACCACGGTCACCCCGGTGATGCCGCGCGCCTCCAGCGAGGCCATGGAATCCTCGCGCACCGGGGTGTCGGCCGCGATCTCGATGCGCACCTTGACCCGGCCGGGGTCGGTGGGGCTGATGGTGATGGCCTTCACCGTGCCCACCTTCACCCCGTTGAACAGCACGTCGTTGGCCACGCTGAGGCCGGAAACGTGCCCGGTGAAATTGATGTCGTACTGCACCAGGTTCACGCCGCCGCCGCGCCCGGCCGTCCACAGGATGAAGGCCAGCGCCCCCACCACGGCCATGAGCGTGAACACCCCGACCAGTACGTAACTGGCTCTGATTTCCATGCGTTCTCCCTTGGAAACAGCCCCTAGCGTGTCCCGTCCGCGCCGCCATCCGCCGCGCGTCCGGCGCCCGCGCGGTCCGGTGAAATATTCGCGCAGCCACGGGTGGTCCACCCGCAGCAACTCGCCGATGGTGCCCACGGCGTAGATGCGCTTCTCGGCCAGCACGGCCACCCGGTCGCACACGGCGTACAGCGAATCCAGGTCGTGGGTGATCATGACCACGGTAAGCCCCAGCGCGGCGCGCAGGTCGGCGAGCAGCGCGTCGAAGGCCGCCGCGCCGATGGGGTCCAGCCCGGCCGTGGGCTCGTCCAGGAACACCACCGCCGGGTCCATGACCAGCGCGCGGGCCAGCCCGGCCCGCTTGCGCATGCCGCCGGAAAGCTCTGACGGGTATTTCAGCGCCGCCTCCGGCGCCAGGCCCATCATGCGCAGCTTCATGGCGGCCACGTCGTCCATGGCGTCGGGCGGCAGGTTGGTGAACTCGCGCAGGGGCACCTTGATGTTCTCGATGACCGTCAGCGACGAGAACAGCGCCCCGTCCTGGAACAGCACCCCCCACTGGCGGCGCACGGCGCGGCGCGCGTTCTCGTCGGCGCGGGTGATGTCCACCCCCAGCACGCGCACGTCGCCCGCCTGGGGGCGGCGCAGGCCAAGGATGGTGCGCAGCAGCACGGACTTTCCCGAGCCGGATCCCCCGATGAGCCCCAGCACTTCGCCGGGCTGCACGTCCAGGTCGAGGTTCTCGTGCACCGTCACCGGGCCGAAGCGGTTGGCGATGCCCCGCAGTGAGATGATCGGCGCGCCCGCCACCCTACACCCCCAGCGACATGAACAGGATGGCGAAGCCCGCGTTGGCCACGATGACCAGGAAGATCGACTCCACCACCGCCTGGGTGGTCAGCCGGCCCACCGACTCCGCGCTGCCGGTCACCCGGAAGCCCTGGAAGCAGCCCACGATGCCGATGATCAGCGCGAAGAACGGGGCCTTGACCAGCCCGGTGACAAAGTTGGTCAGCCGGGTGATCTCCTGGAAGCGCACGGCGAACGCGCCGGGCGAGATGCCCAGCGACAGCCACGAGGCGATGCCCCCGCCCAGCACGCCCATGAAGTCGGCGATGAAGGTCAGCACCGGCAGCATCAGCACCAGCGCCACCACGCGGGGGATCACCAGCACTTCCATGGGGTCCAGCCCCATGGAGCGCATGGCGTCCACCTCTTCGTTGGCCACCATGGCCCCGATCTGGGCGGTGAACGACGAGCCGGAGCGGCCCGCCACGATGAGCGCGGTCAGCAGCACGCCAAGCTCGCGCAGGGTGGAGACCTCGATCAGGTTCACCACGAACACCTGCGCGCCGAAGCGGGTGAACTGCTCCGACCCCATGTACGCGGTGACCAGCCCGATGAGGAAGGTGAGCAGGGCCACGATGGGCACGGCCTGGATGCCGGTCTGCTCCATGTGGTGCACGATGGACACCCAGCGCAGCCGCCACGGACGCGCCACGGACGCGGCCAGCGAGACCAGGAACATGCCCAGGAACCCCACGATGGAGCGGGCCTGCTCCAGTTCCTCGACGATGGAGCCGCCGATGGCGTGCAGCGCGCCCAGCACCGGCGAGACGCGGCGCTCGCGCGGCACCACGGAAATGTCGATGGCCCGCACCCGGTCCAGCAGCACGGACTGGCCGGGATCGGGCACGCGCCACGCCACCTGCGCCCCCGCCGCCGCCATGTTGGCCGCGGCCCGGCACAGCAACTGCGCCCCGGCGGTGTCCAGGCGGGTCACCCCGGAAAGGTCCAGATGCACCACGGGGGCATCGCCCTGCACGCAGCAACTCTGGCATACCTCGGCGCAGCGGCGCAGCAGCCGGGCGGTCATGCGGCCGATGGAGCCCACCTCCCACGCGCCGGAAAAGGTGAACACCTGTTCGCGCGCGCAGGCTTCCGCCGCCCCGCCGCGGGCCGCGTCCATGTCCGGCGCGGCGGGCGCGCAGGTCAGCCCCGGCTCGTGCGGTCCGGCATGGGCGTCCGGGTCGGGACGCCGGTAGTCGCCCTTGAGGGTGGGTTCCCGGAACGGGGGGACGGTTTCGCGCATCGGGTCAATCTACCACGCCCCAAGGACAGCGCCAAGGGCTGCGGACCGGACGGGACCCGACGGGACTGAAGGGGCGGAAAGGGAGAGGAGGGAACGCAAACCGACATGCGCGCCGGACCGGGGAGCGGCCCGCGAACCGCGCCGCGCCATGCAGCCCGGCGGCAGCCAAACGCCAAGAGCCGCGCGGCCCGAGCCCGCGCGCACCATGCGAACCTTCGCTGGCGACTCTCCGATGGCGGCGATGCGACGGCGACGGCTATTCCACGTCGTCGTCGTACCACTCGTGCTCGTAGCCGTCGGTGAGCTTGTAGCTGCGCACTTGCAGCAGCAACTCCCCGTCCTTTTCGCGCACCGTGCCCACGATCTCCACGTGGGCGTTGATGTGCGCCGCAAGGTCGGCCCCGGCACCGCGCGGGACGATGTGGAACTCGGTATCCCCGGCGGCCACGGCCACCTTGGCGGCCATGTCGTCGTGCCCCTTCAGGGTGAGCGGCACGATGTACCCCTGAATAGTCCTGATGCCTTCCATGGTGTTCACAAATGGCTCTCGCGCGAACGGGAAAGGGTCCGCCTTTCGGACCCACACAACACTGCGGAATATTACCCCTTTCCTGAAAACGCAAGCGTTTGGTGGGGCCCGGTGTGCAAAAAATTTCCCGTGCGAAAAATTGCGTGCTATTCCATGATATTACATGTTCAATATTTCACGCGCCGTGGCACGGCGGGCAATCCCGGCCTGCCGGAACCGAATCTAAATCCTGCGTCCCAGGTACGCGGTATCCACGCCGTACAGGTGCGACGCCTGCGGCGCGGATTCCCCGTTATCCTCGTCCACCACCGAATAGCCGGTGACGTCAAGGGTGAAATAGCCGTCCTCGATCTGGTTGGCGATGCCCGTCACCACCACTTCCAGCCCGTCCAGTTCCAGGTCGGTGACGCCCCGCAGCAGAAAGATGCGGTCGTCCATGGTTTCCAGCAGCGGGCCATCGTCGGTGACCACCACCACGCCGGTCACCACCACCTCGGGGGTTTCCGGCCCCATGGTCATGCCCGCCGCGTGGGCCGCCGGGCTCACGAGCATCCAGTTCGACAGCAGCACCAACAGCGACAACAGCACCATGGCCGCAACCGCAGGCAGCCTGCCGCCCGCGCGCGCCACGACGCCGCGCATTCCTTCCTCCGTCCGCGCCATCATGATCCGGCCCTCTTCCTTAGACATCCGCAGACATCCGCCACGCCCGTCCTGCACGGGCTCTTTCCCTTCCGTCCCGTCCCGGCCGCAGTCCCCCGGAATCTCAACCCGCCGCATCCACCACCATGAAATCGCGCACCGTGAACAGCAGCCTTCCGTCGCGCGCCGCCAACCGGCCCGTGGCCGTCACCTTGCGGCGGCACAGGGTCAGCAGCGCCGGATGGTCCGCCACGTTGCCCACCACCAGTTCGCGCTCGCGGTCGTCGGCGATGAGCACGCCCGAAACCTCGTAATTGTCGCCCCAGGCGTCCGGCAACACGTAGCCGGTGACGGACACCAGGGATTCGCCGTCCCGGACCGGCTGCCGGGCCCCTGCCGCGCCAACGGCGCTGGCGGGCTCCCCAAGGCCCTCGGGAAGCCCGCCGCCCAGGCCGGGGACAGGGTGTTCGGGGGCGGCGGGCACAATGGCCGCGCCGCTCCGGTCCTTGTGCGGGTGCTGCCGGGAATCCATGCCGCGCGCAGAGCACTTTCCGCGCCATATCGCCAAGTTGGCGCTGTTTCTAGACTTTTTGTATAGGCACGGCAAAAATAGGAATCAAAAATTCCTGTTTTTGCGGATTGGCCGATCAATGCCCCCCGGATTCTCCGCCAGCCTGCCATTTCCGCATGCAATGTTTTATTGTATCATACTGTGTATAAATAACATATACAATAAACAGAACTAAAAATTCCGATAACCATAAACAAGACCTCAGAATTCTCCTTTCTTCACACCCGGCTCACCCCCCGCCATAACGCCGCGCGCCGGTCACGGAAGAAATCCCGTGCCCGGCGCGCGAAAGAACAACTTAGAAACAGCCCTCTAGCCGCGCAGCTTGTAGTCCTCCTTGCGCAGCCCGTGCCGGGTCATCAGCTTGTGCAGTTGCCGGGTGGTCACCCCGGCCAGCGCGGCGGTGCGCTGCACGCTGCCCCCGCACTGGGCCAGCGCCCGCTCCAGGTAGGCCCGCTCGAACACGTCCACCGAGCGGCGGCGCGCCTCGGCCAGGGGCAGGGTGGTGTCCACGGTGGCCAGCCGCCCGCCCCCGCCGGGGCCGAAGAATTCCGCCGGAAAGCTGTCCGGCGTGAGCACGTTGCTGCTTTCAAGGATACACGCCCGCTCGATGAGATTTTCCAGTTCGCGCACGTTGCCCGGCCAGTCGTAGCCCATGAAGGCGTCGATGACCTCCGGGTGGATGGACCGGATGTCCTTGACCATCTGGGCGTTGTAGCGGCGCACGAACAGTTCGGCCAACAGCAGCAGGTCTTCCTTGCGCTCGCGCAGGGGCGGCACGTCCACGGGAAACACGTTGAGCCGGTAGTACAGGTCGCGCCGGAAGCGCCCCTGCGCGCACAGCGCGGCCAGGTCCTCGTTGGTGGCGGCGATGACCCGCACGTCGGCCCGCAGCACCGCCTCGCCCCCCACCCGCTGGTAGGCCCGGTCCTGCAACACGCCCAGCAGCTTGATCTGGGCCGACTGGCTGACCGTGCCGATTTCGTCCAGAAAGATGGTGCCGCCCTCGGCGATCTCGAACTTCCCCGGCTTCTTGCGCACCGCGCCGGTGAACGCGCCCTTCTCGTGGCCGAACAGTTCGCTTTCGATGAGCGTGTCCGGAATGGCCCCGCAGTGCACGCTGATGAACCGCCGCGAACGCCGGTTGCTGTGGTTGTGGATCAGCCGGGCGATGAGGCTCTTGCCGGTGCCCGTCTCGCCCGTGAGCAGCACGGTGCTGCGCGTGCCCGCCACCAGCCGCACCTTGTCGAACACCTCGCGCATGCGCGGGCTGTTGGTGTGGGGCAGGTCCACCGCGTCGCCCGCCCAGTGGCGGTCGCGCAGGTAGTCCAGTTCCGAGCGCACCAGCGCCGATTCGTGCAGCTTCTGGGCGACAAGGCGCACCTCCTCCTCCAGCAGGGGGTACGACAGGTAGCCCCCGGCCCCGGCCTGCACCGCGTCCACGGCGTGGCGCACGGCGTCGGCTTCCGCCAGCACGATGATTTCGGCCGAGGGCACCCGGCGCTTCACCTCCCACACCGCCTCGTGCAGCACCCGGCGCGAGGGCTCGCGCCCTTCCAGCAACAGGCCGAGGTCGATCATCACCATGTCCAGCGCCCGGCCGGTGGCCTGGGCCAGCGCCTCTGGCCTGGTGCGGCAGGGAATGACCGTGACGTCGCCGGAAAAGCTGGCGCGCAGCACGTGCAGGGCGTCTTCGTGGGGGGTGACGGCGAGCAGGTATTTCATGCGGTCCTCGTTGCCCTT
>JALHHV010000247.1:6515-6995 GCA_022837365.1 Desulfovibrio sp.
TCCCCCGGCTTTACAAGCACGGGGCCGCGCGGCTAGGCTGCGCCATCGTCCCCGTGCCCCCGGCGGACCGCCGCCGGGACATCCGCCCCACCCGCATCGCAGGAGCGCGCCAATGGCCCAACGCACCGCCATCATCCCCGCCGGGGCCCCCGCCCCGGTCGGCCCCTATTCCCCCGGCCTCGCCTGCGGCGGGCTGCTGTTCGTCTCTGGCCAGTTGCCCGTGGACCCGGCCACCGGCGTCTTCGTGGAAGGCGACATGGGCGCGCGCGCCCGCCAGTGCCTGCGCAACGTGCAGGCCGTGGCCCAGGCCGCGGGCGCGGACCTGGACCAGGTGGTCAAGGTCACCGTGTTCCTCACCGACCTGGCCGACTTCGCGGCCATGAACGCCGCCTACGCGGAATTCTTCGCCGCGCCCTTCCCGGCCCGTTCCACCATCCAGGTGGCGGCGCTGCCGCTGGGCTCGAACATCGAGATCGAGGC
>JALHHV010000248.1 GCA_022837365.1 Desulfovibrio sp.
TAGGTGCCCGCGCCGCACAGGGGCGAATCGCCCACCCGGCCGGGCCGCTTCATGGGGGTGCCGCCGGTGGAGGTGGCGGCGGCGACGTTGCCCGCCGCGTCCAGCGCCACGGCGCCCACGGTGCCCTTGGGCATGGGCGGTTCGGGGCAGCGGTATGCGGCGTCGCCGGTCTCCGCCGTGCCCTGGGGCCGGAACGCGTCGTGGGTGCTGAACCCCGCGCGGGCGCGCAGTTCGTTGAACAGGCGCACCTCCCGCTCCACCACCAGTTCGGCGGGATCGATGGCTTCAATGCCCGCCTCGCGCGCGAAGCGTTCCGCCCCTTCGCCCACCAGGAAGCAGAATTCGGTGTCCATGACCTTGCGGGCGATGTCCACGGGGTGCAGGAAGCCGCGCACCGCCGCCACCGCCCCGAAGTTCAGGGTGGCCCCGTCCATGATGGCGGCGTCCAGTTCGATCTGCCCGTCGGCGTTGAGCACGGCCCCGCGCCCGGCGTCGTAGGTGGGGTCGGCCTCCAGCACGTTGACGGCCAGACGCACGGCCTCCAGCGCGGGCATGCCGCGTTGCAGTTCGCCCCACACGGCGTCCACGGCCGCGCGGCAGCCGTCGACGTGGGCCTTGCGCCGGTCGGCGGGGATGGTCCACGCGCCGCCGTGCACGATGATTCTCGGTTCGGTCATGTGCGTTCCTGCGGTTCCGGAATGCGCCCGCGCGTCGTGCGTCGTACGCCGTGCGTGGACGGGCGGAATCTACGCAATCGCGGCCCGAAGGTGAAGGGGAAAGGAGAGGAGGCAGGCAGGCTACTGAAAACAATTGAAAGTTTTGGGGGGAGCCTCAGCCGTTATGCGAGTCTTCGAGCATTACGGAAGAGGACAGCAAAGCGGGGGCGCGGGGGAGGAGACCCTTTTTCAAAAGGGTCCCTCCCCCGCATAAATTGAAGATCACCAGCAACCCCGGGCTACCCCGGCATCAGGGCCACCCCCGCCAGCGGCGGCAGGGTCAGGATGAGATGGTGGCCGCCGCCCCAGTCGTCGCTGCGGGCCTGCAACTCGCCGCCGTTGCCCACGTTGGAGCCGCCGTAGTACTCGCTGTCGGTGTTCAGCACTTCACGCCACGCGCCGCCCCTGGGCGCGGGCACCCGGTAGTATTCGCGCACCACCGGGGTGAAGTTGAACACCCACAGCACGGGCGGGGTGCTGTCGCACTGCCGCACGAAGCTGATCACCGAGCCGCCCCAGTCGGAAAAGTCCATCCAGCGGAACCCGGTCCAGTCGTGATCGTGCACATGCATGGCCGGTTCGCGCCGCAGGATTCCGTTCAGGTCGCGCAACAGGGCATGAATGCCCGCGTGCGCGGGGAACTGGTACAGGCTCCAGTCCAGCGCGCGGCTTTCGTCCCACTCGTTCCACTGGCCGAACTCGCCGCCCATGAACAGCAGCTTCTTGCCGGGATGCGCCCACATGTAGGCGTACAGCGCGCGCAGGCTGGCCTGCTGCTGCCACATGTCGCCGGGCATCTTGGAGAGCAGCGCGCCCTTGCCGTGCACCACCTCGTCATGCGAGAGCGGCAGCACGAAATTCTCGGTGAAGGCGTACAGCAAGGAAAAGGTCAGCGCGTTGTGGTGGTAGGAGCGGTGGACGGGCTCGTGCCGGAAGTAGTCCAGCGTGTCGTGCATCCAGCCCATGTTCCACTTGAAGGTGAAGCCGAGGCCGCCGGTGTACACCGGGCGCGACACCCCCGGCCAGGCCGTGGATTCTTCCGCGATGGTCATGGCGCCGGGGAACTGCCCGTGCACCACCACGTTGAGCTGGCGCAGGAATTCCACGGCATCCAGGTTTTCCCGTCCGCCGTGGTCGTTGGGCAGCCAGTCGCCGCCCTCGCGCGAGTAGTCGAGGTAGAGCATGGAGGCCACGGCGTCCATGCGCAGGCCGTCGATGTGGAATTCGCGCAGCCAGTACAGGGCGTTGGCCAGCAGGAAGTTGCGCACCTCGTGGCGGCCGTAGTTGAAGATGAAGGTGCCCCAGTCCGGGTGCTCGCCCCGGCGGGGGTCCAGGTGTTCGTACAGGGCCGTGCCGTCGAAGCGGCCAAGGCTCCAGTCGTCCTTGGGGAAGTGCGCGGGCACCCAGTCCAGGATGACCCCGATGCCCGCCTGATGGCAGCGGTCCACGAAGCGCTTGAAGTCCTCCGGCCTGCCGTGGCGCGACGTGGGCGCGTAGTAGTGCCCGGTCTGGTAGCCCCACGACTGGTCCAGCGGGTGTTCCGCCACGGGCAGCAGTTCGATGTGGGTGAAGCCCAGGTTCTGCACGTGCGGGATGAGCCCGTCGCCCAGTTCGTCCCACGACAGGAAGGGGTGGCCGCCCACGCCCGTGCCGTCGGTCTTGCGCTGCCACGAGCCCGCGTGCACCTCGTAGATGGACACGGCCTGCCGCAGCGGCGTGCCCGCCTCGGCGCGGCGCTGCATCCAGTCGCCGTCGGCCCACTGATGGTTGTCGATGTCCCAGGCCACGGCGGCCACGCCGGGCCGCATTTCGGCGTACAGGGCGAAGGGGTCGGTCTTGTAGACGATGCGCCCGTCCCCCCCGTTGCCCCCGTCATTGGTGCGGATGCCGAACTTGTACAACGCGCCCTTGCGCATGTTCGGCACGAAGGCCGCCCACACGCCGGAAACGCCCACCGGGTACAGCGGATATTCGCCCCAGCGCCAGTCGTTGAAGTCGCCCACCAGGTGCACCTCGCGGGCGGAGGGCGCCCACACGGCCACCCGGTAGCCCTGCGCGCCGTCCTGCATGGCGGGATGCGCGCCGAGCACCCGGTAGAGGTCCCAGTGTTCGCCCTTGCCGAACATGTACAGGTCGAAGGGCTCGATGAAGGCGGGATGGGTAAGCTGCATGGCGTGTGCGTTCCGTGGCTTGGGGTCAGCCGGTTGCGAAGGAGACGGGCCGGTACCGGGAGATGGCCGGTCCTTCCGGCGTGCGGATATCAGGAAAAGTCGAATCCCAGTTGCCTGTACAGGTTGACGTAGCTGCGCCCGGCCCGCTCCCACGAGAAGTCCTGGCGCATGGCGCGGGTCATCATGCCGCGCCAGCCCTCGGTGTCGTGTTCCCAGTAGTTCACGGCGTCCAGGATGGACTCCAGGAACAGCTGCGGGTCGGACCGCCCGAAGGTGAAGCCGGTGGCCTCGGGCGACGGCCACGGCACGATGGTGTCGCGCAGGCCGCCCACGGCCGTGGCCACGGGCGGGGTGCCGT
The DNA here is from genome assembly GCA_022837365.1 of Desulfovibrio sp. GTDB lineage: Bacteria > Desulfobacterota > Desulfovibrionia > Desulfovibrionales > Desulfovibrionaceae > Cupidesulfovibrio. The sequence goes on from JALHHV010000248.1 coordinate 3,246, forward strand.
AGCGCAGGGCGTACATCTGGGTCAGGCCGCAGGGCTCGTAGCGCGAGGGCATGAGGAAGATATCGCTGCCCGCCTGGATGCGGTGGGCGAGGTCCTCGGTGTAGCCCACGATGGCGCACAGCCTGCCCCGGTAGGTCTCCATCAGGTCCAGCGCCCGCGCCTCGTGCGCGAGGTTGCCCTCGCCCAGGATGATCACCCCCACGTTGCGCACGATGTCCAGCAGCAGGTCGATGCCCTTCTGCCCGCGCAGCCGCCCGATGAAGCCCAGCACCGGCCGGTGGGCCAGTTCCGGCGCAAGGCCCAGTTCGTCCAGCAGGGCCGTCTTGCAGCGCTGCTTGCCCGCGAAGCCCTGCGGGTCGGTCCCGCCAGAGCCGTCCGGAGGGCCGTAGCGGCACGGCAGGAACTTGTCCTGGGCCGGGTTCCAGATGCCGTAGTCCGCGCCGTTGAGGATGCCGTGCAGCGCGTGCTGGCGCGCCTGGAGGATGCCCTCCAGCCCGCAGCCGTAGGCCGGTCCCAGGATTTCGCGGGCGTAGCTGGGGCTGACCGTGGTGACCATGTCGGCGTAGGCGATGCCCGCCTTCAGCAGGTTGAAGTCGCCCCAGAATTCCACCCCGTCCATGGCCCACGCCTGCGGCGGCAGGCCGCAGCCCGTGAACAGGCGCGAGGCGAACCGCCCCTGGAAGGCCAGGTTGTGGATGGTCATGACGCTGCGCGTGTCGGCCCAGAACGGGTCGGTCTGCCGCCAGAAGTGCAGGTAGGCGGGCACCAGCCCGCTCTGCCAGTCGTTGGCGTGCAGCACGGCGGGCGGTGTGCCCAGACGGCGCAGCAGCGCCATGACGGTGCGGCAGAAGAAGATGAACCGCTCGCAGTTGTCGAAATAGTCGCCCTTGTGGTCGTTGTAGTAGTAGCGGCGGTCGAAGTATTCGCCACGGTGCACGAAGTACACCTTCATGCCGTGGTAGTCGGCCTCGTAGACGTCGCAGGTGATGGGGTCCCACGGGTAGCCCACGTGACAGTCGGAAATGGTCAGGTGGATGCCGTAGTCCGCCGTGCGCAGGCGGCCGTAGAACGGCGTGATCACCGACGTGGGCACGCCCATGCGGTGCAGGGCCAGAGGCTGCGCGCCCAGCACGTCGCCCAGGCCCCCGCTTTTGGAGAAGGGATACATTTCCGAGGTGACGAAAACGACCTCACGTCGCATGATCGCGCGTTCCTCCCCTTGCGCGCGGCGTGGCCGCGCGGTGCGTTGCGCGCCGCCTGGCGCTTGCGTTCTGATCGTGCCGGGGCCGCGGGCCCGTCACCGGCCCGCCTCAGGCCCCTTCGCCCGTGCGCTCCGGGCAGGATGCCCGGCCGCGCAGCCAGTCGGCGATGATCTTCGCGTGGTCGAAGGCCATGGGGTGCGGCAGGTCGTCCGGCGCGAAGAACCGGGCGTCGGCCGCGTCATCCCCTGCAACCGGTCCCGCAACGGGTCCTGCAACGGGTCCCGTCACCGGGACGGCCCCGGTTCCGCCACGCACCCGCGCGGCATAGACCACGCTGAGGGTATGGTGGCGCGGGTCGCGCCCCGGTTCGGAATACACCCCCACGAGGCCGGTCAATTCCACGTCCAGCCCGGTTTCCTCGCGGGCCTCGCGCACCGCCGCCGCCTCGGCCGATTCCCCGTAGTCGATGAACCCGCCGGGCAGCGCCCAGCCGGGCGGCTCGTTGCGCCGCCGGATGAGCACGATGCCCCGCCCCGGCTCGTGAATGAGGATGTCGACGGTGGGCGCGGGATTGCGGTACATGACCACGGAGCCGCCGCAATGCGGGCAGGGGACGCGATGTTCCATTGTACTGGTCCGGGGTTCGGGCGTAACGATTGCCGGGCTGGCCGCAGGCTCCGCCTCGGCCCCCGCCACCCGCCGACGGGCCGGAACACCCCGTCCCGGAAGGCGGCGGATACGACACCACTTTCCCAGAATACGCGCAGAGATGAAAAGTGACAAGCTGACAGCCGTACACCACGGGGCGCTGGGCGACTTCCTGTGCGCCTGGCCCGCCCTGCTGGCGCTGGCGCGCGGCGCTGGAGACGCCCCCCGTCTGCTGTTCGCGGGCAACATGGAGCGCATGCGCTGGCTGGCCCCGCTGGGCTACGCCCCCTGCCCCCCGGCCATGCGCCGGGCGCTGGACGGACTGTACGGCGATGCGGGCGAACCGGCGTGGCCGGACGACCTGCCGGACGACCTGGCGGGAGCCGTTGTGGCGTGGTTCTGCCTGGACCGCCTGCCGGTGGCCGCCCATCCGCGCATCGTGCCCCTGCCCTGCCTGCCGCCGGGGCCGAACGGCGGCGAAGAAGACAAGGGGGAACAGGGCAGGACCACGAGGGAAGCGG
>JALHHV010000249.1 GCA_022837365.1 Desulfovibrio sp.
CGAGCGGGCCGACCGGCGCCAGCTGGACCTGTTCATGCACGGCATGTGGGAGCACATCGCCCGGCGGCGCTCCATGGTTTCGCTGCGGCGGGCCAAGGATGCGGCCGAGGCGGCCAGCCGCACCAAGGACGAATTCCTGGCCAACATGAGCCACGAACTGCGCACCCCGCTCAACGGCGTGCTGGGCATGCTGCAACTGCTGGACGGCCCGGACCTGGACGACGAACGGCGCGGCTACCTGCGCACGGCCGTGGAATCGGGCCATGCCCTTTTGCGCATCATCGACGACCTGCTGGACCTTTCCGCGCTGGGCGCGGGCGAATCGGGCCTGCGCGAAGAATCGTTCGACCCGGCCGCCGTGCTGCGCCAGGTGGCCGACATGGTGGACGTGGCGGCGCGGCGGCGCGGGCTGGCGCTGGGACTCATCGCGGATGCGCTGCCCGGCCGGGTGCGCGGCGACGCGGCGCGGCTGCGCCAGGTGCTGTACAACCTGGCGGCCAACGGGGTGAAGTTCACCCACCAGGGCGGGGTGGACATCCTGGCCTGCCCGGTGGGCGGCGGCAAGCTGCTGTTCTCCGTGCGCGACACGGGCATCGGCATTCCGCAGGAAAAGCTGGCCGCGGTCTGCGAGCCCTTCGCGCAGGTGGACGGTTCCTCCACCCGGCGCTACCAGGGCGCGGGGCTGGGCCTGGGCATCGTGCGCCGCCTGGTGACGCGCATGGGAGGCACCATGATCATGGAAAGCGAGGAGGGCGTCGGCACGTCGGTGCACGTCTGCCTGCCGCTGCCCGCGGTGGAGGAGGCCGCCAACGGCCTGTCCGGGGTGAACGGCGCGCACGCGGCCAACGGCGGCGGGGCGGGCATGCCCGAAGGGCGGAACGGGGCGGCGGCTTTGGCCGGTCCCGCCGGGGCGGCGGACGGTGCGTCCTCCGCGTCCCCGCAATCGCGCGCGGCCAGCCGCGCGGCGCACGAGGCCGCATCCACGGCGCTACGCGTGCTGGTGGCGGAGGACGACCAGATCAACCGGCTTACCGTGCAGCGCATGCTGGAGCGCGAAGGCCACCGGGCGGTGTGCGTGGAAAACGGCGCGGATGCCGTGCGCGCCGTGGGCGAGGCCGACTACGACATCATTTTCATGGACATCCAGATGCCCGGCATGGACGGCACCGAGGCGGCGCGGCGCATCAACGACCTGGCGCGCAGCACGGGCCGGACGCGCCCGACCATCGTGGCCCTGACCGCCCACGCCCTGCGCGGCGACCGCGAGCGGTTCCTGGCGGCGGGCATGGACGACTACATCGCCAAGCCCCTGGAGCGCGAGGCGTTGCGCCGGGTGCTGGGCAGCCTGAGCCCGCCGGTCCGCTGATGTGCTGGTCCGTTGATGCGCTGGCCCGCTGATTTGCGGGTCCGTTGATTTGCGGGTCCGTTGACCGGCTGGCCCGTTGACCGGCTATCCCGGCCGTCCGCGCGCGGTTGCGCCAAGCCGCGCTTTCGCGTACTTCGGGGCCACGCCGGGCGCACGCCGCGTCCGGGCCTTCCCGTCCGCCCACGCGCCTGCCGCCCCCCTGGCGCCACGGTCCGCCGCGCGGGGCGCAACAGCAGGAGACTTGTATGCTCAGAAGCATGACCGGTTTCGGACGCAGCTTCCTTGAAGACGCCGACTGGACGCAGACCTGGGAAGTGCGCAGCGTGAACGGCCGCCACCTCGACATGAAGTGGCGGCTTCCCGTTTTCGTGCGCAACCTGGAACCGCGCTTCGAAAAGGTGGTGCGCAAGTTCGCCACACGGGGCCGGGTGGACATCACCCTGGGGCTGCAACTGCGCCGGGGCGACCTGGGCGTGGTGGGCTTCAACGAAAGCCAGGCCACGGCCATGCTGGACACCCTGGCCGCCTTCGCCGCCGCGCGCGGCGACGCCTACAGCCCCGACTACAACCGCATGCTCGGCCTGCCCTTTTTGTGGGAGGACGCGGGCGCGGAACCGGACGAGGAACTTCTGGCCGGGCTGGAGGCGGGCCTTGCCGCCGCGCTGGCGGACTGGAACGAAGCGCGCGCCCGCGAGGCCAAGGCCCTGGCCATGGACATGACCTCGCGCATCATCCGCATGGACGAGTGGGTGGCCCGCATCGAGGAACGCGCCCCGGACATCAAGGAAGAGCGCTTCCAGAACGTGCGCGACCGGCTGTCCGAACTGCTGGAGCGCGCCGGGAGCGAACTGGACGAAGGGCGCTTTCTGCAGGAGATCACCCTGCTGGCCGACAAACTGGACGTGAGCGAGGAACTGACCCGCCTGCGCGCCCACCTGGACCGGCTGCGCGAACTGATGGCCCAGGGCGGCGACGCGGGCAAGCGCCTGGACTTCACGCTTCAGGAATGCTTCCGCGAGATCAACACCTGCGGCAACAAGATCCAGGACGCGCAGATTTCGCGCCTGGTGGTGGATTTCAAGAACGAACTGGAAAAGTGCCGCGAGCAGGTGCAGAACATCGAATAACCCCGCCCGTGCCCGCCCGTGTCCGCCCGTGCCTGGCCGTCCGGCCCGCACCAGCGGGGCGGCGCGCCGGGCATGCGGGCAACGGGACACGCCGGAACGCCATGCAGCAGAAACCGTCATCGCAAAAGCTCATCAACGTCGGCTTCGGCAACTTCGTGGTGGCCTCGCGCGTCGTGGCCATCGTCAACCCCTCGTCGTCGCCCATGCGCCGCCTGCGCGAGGACGCACGGCAGGAGGGGCGGCTGGTGGACGCCACCCAGGGCCGCAAGACCCGCTCCATCATCGTCACCGATTCGAACCACGTCATCCTTTCGGCCATCCAGGCCGAAACCGTGGGCCAACGCTACACGCAGGAGGACGCCGACTGATGGCCCGCCAACGCTCCGGCATCGTGCTCGTGCTGTGCGCCCCCTCGGGCACCGGCAAGACCACCCTGACCAAACGCCTGCTCGCGGAGTTCCCGCGCTTCGCCTACTCCATTTCCTACACCACCCGCCAGCCGCGCGCGGGCGAGGTGCACGGCCGCGACTACCACTTCGCCACGGTGGAGGAATTCACCCGCCTGCGCGACGAAGGCTTCTTCGCCGAATGGGCCGAGGTGCACGGCAACTTCTACGGCACCCCGTTGCAGGCCACCCTGGACATGTTGCGCGACGGGCGCGACGTGATCTTCGACATCGACGTGCAGGGCGCGGGCCAGCTACGCGGCAGCCTGCGCCAGGGGTGCTACGTGTTCATCCTGCCGCCCTCGCGGGCGGAACTGGAACGCCGCCTGCGGGCGCGCGGCACCGACGACGAGCACACCATCCAGCGCCGCCTTGCCAACGCGGCCAAGGAACTGGACCAGGCCCACTGGTTCAACGCCTGGATCGTCAACGAAGACCTGGAGACCGCCTACGACGAGCTGCGCGCCGCGTACATCGCGGCCACGCTGTCGCCCGCGTGCAGCCCGGAC
>JALHHV010000250.1:0-939 GCA_022837365.1 Desulfovibrio sp.
CAGCATGTCCGGGCTCGCCGGGCAGCAGCCGGGCGCGCAGGATGGCCTTCAGCAGCGGCGTCTTGAGGTGGGCGGGCACCGGGTACAGGGCGTGGTCCACGGTGACGGCCGGGGCTTGCGCGTCCACGCTGACGGTCACGGGGTCGCGCAGGGCCTCGCCCGCCAGGCCGCGCACGGCCTCCGGCAGGGTGGCGGAAAACAGCATGCGCTGGCAGGCGGCGGGCACAACGGCCAGCAGTTTGCGCACATCGGCCAGAAAGCCCAGTTCGAACAGCGAATCGCCCTCGTCCAGCACCAGCACGTCCAGGGCGGCAAGGTCCAGGTTACCGCGCCGCAGGTGGTCCAGCAGGCGGCCGGGGCAGGCCACCACTATCTCGATTCCGGTGCGCAGCCGCAGGGCCTGCGGCATGACGCCCACCCCGCCGTAGATGGTGGTGGAGCGCAGGCGGGTCATGGAGCCCAGCCGCCGGATGTGGTCGTGGATCTGCTCCGCCAGTTCGCGCGTGGGGGCCACCACCAGCGCCCGCACCTGCCCGCGCGGACCTTCCAGCAGGCGTTGCAGCAGCGGCAGCGCGTAGGCGGCGGTCTTGCCCGTGCCCGTGGCGGCCAGGGCCAGCACGTCGCGCCCGGACAGCGCGGCGGGAATGGCCCGGCGCTGCACGGGGGTGGGCAGGTGGTAGCCCATGCTTTCCACCCCGGCCAGCAGGCGGGCGTCGAGGGGCAGTTCGGCGAAGGTCACGGCGGGAATGCTCCGGAATGGCCGGGGGCCGGGCTGGCGGACGCGGGATGCGGGACAACGGCGCGGGGTGATACTACGTTGCCCCGGCGGCCGTGGCAATGCCGGGGAACGGCCGGACGCGCGGTCCCCCCTGACAGCCCCCTGCCCGCTGGACATGGTGGCCCCCGCATGGAACATTGCGTCCTGCCGCCATCCGGCCA
>JALHHV010000250.1:953-4338 GCA_022837365.1 Desulfovibrio sp.
CTGCTGGCGCAACTGGCGGACCCGGCCGTGTCCGGCCCGGACCTGGCCCGGCTGGTGCCCGCCTACCTGCCGGTGGACGATGCTTCGCCGCGCAAGGCCCCGAAAGGCTCCGTCCTGCGCCACGTGCTGGCGGCGGATACCCCGCCCCACGCCGGGTACTGGCAGCTTTCGCCCTTCGTGCCCGGCGCGGAACCGCCCCGCCCGGACTATCTGGACCATGCCTGGCGGGGCCGGGCCGTGGCGGCCCTGCTGCTGGCCCTGCACCGGGCCGGGGACAACCTGCCCGCCGGGCTGCCCCCCGCGCCGGTGCCGCCGCTGCCCGCGTTCATCGCCGGGCTGCACGAGGCCGTGGCCCGGCGCATGCCCGAGGCGGCCCGCCGCCTGCACCCGGTGCGCGACGCGCTGGAAGCCCTGTCCGACGCGCTGGCCGCCCAGCCGGTGGTGCTGGCCCACGGCGACGCCCACCCCCTGAACCTGATCTGGACGCCCGGCGAGGATGGCGACGACACCCCGCCGCGCGTCGCCGGACCGCTGACCACCGGACCGCTGGCCGCGCTGCGCGGGGTCATCGACTGGGAATTCGCCGGGGCGCAGCCCGTGCTGTACGATGCCGCCAACTGCATCGGCTGCGTGGGGTTCGAGCATCCCTCGGGCCTGGGGCGCGCCTTTGCCGCCGCGTTCACCGCCACGCTGCGCGAGGGAGTGGAACAGTATGGCCTTGCCGGGATACCGGCGGACACCCTGCGCCACCTGCCGCTGATGGTGCTGGCCTCGCGCTTCGGGTGGCTGTCGGAATGGCTGCGCCGCAGCGACCGGGACATGCTGGACATGGAACTGGACTACTGCGGCATCCTGCTGCACCACCGCCACCGGCTGGCGGAACTATGGGCCGGGGGGTAGCCTCCCGCCGCTTCCGCCACGGCAATCCGCGCCAGCGAATCGCACCGCCCTTCCCGCTCCGCCTGCCCCGCGGCCACATCAGGACCGCGCCCCCCCCTGTACTCCCGGCGCGGGCGTGCTATATCTGACCTGATGCCCGGAGGGGCGCGCCATTTCCGGCGCGCCGCGTCCGGCACGGGAGTGCGCATCATGTCCACCCTGCTTCACCCCGCCTCCATCGAGACCACGGCAACCGATGACGCAACCGCCGCCCCTGCGGCCTCCACGGCCACCGCCATCTTCGCGGGCGGCTGCTTCTGGTGCATGGAAAAACCCTTTGACCAACTGGACGGCGTGCTGGAAACCACTCCCGGCTACACCGGCGGCAGCGTGGATTCGCCCACCTACCAGCAGGTGTGCTCCGGCCTCACCGGGCACGCCGAGGCCATGCGGGTGACCTACGACCCGGCCAGGGTCGCCTATGAAACCCTGCTGGATGTCTTCTGGCGCAACGTGGACCCGCTGGACCCCGGCGGCCAGTTCTGCGACCGGGGCAGCCAGTACCGCTCGGCCATCTTCGTGGCCGACGCGGAGCAACGCCGCGCCGCCGAGGCCAGCAAAAAAGCGGTGGAGGAACGCCTGGGCCGCCCGGTGGCGACGCAGATCGTGGACGCGGCCACATTCTGGCCCGCCGAGGAATACCACCAGGACTACTACCTCAAGAGCCCGGTCCGCTATTCGTTCTACCGGGCCAACTCCGGCCGCGACAAACGGCTGGAACAGGTCTGGGGCGAGGGCAGGTGATCCGGCGTGCGGGGCCGCGACGCCGCACGCCGCCACACCCGGTTCCGCCGCCTCTCCCCTTCGTCAGCAAGCAAAACCGGCTCCCCTCGCGGGGAGCCGGTTCGTTGTTGCGCACTGCGGTCTTTTGCCTTTCAGGGGCTGTTTCCCGAATTAGGATTTTCGTCCGTTGGCAAGGAAAACGAGCCCGTCATGAGGGAGTATGCCTCAGCCGTTAGGCGAGCTTGCGAACCTTACGGATGAGGACCGCAGCGCGCTCTTCTCGTATTCGATCGAGCCTTAGCCGTTAGGTGAGCTTGCGAACCTTACGGATAAGGACAGCAAAGCTATGGCGGGCGAAGTTTGACGCAGCCAACGGGCGAAAGGACAATTCGGGGGACAGCCCCTAATCGCCCATGGATTCCTTCGGCAGTATCCACACCATCAGCATCTGCTGCTCCGGCTTGGTCAGGTCCATCTGGGACATGCGGCACAGGTCGTAGGCGTTGCGCAGGAACGCCTTGCCCACGTCGCGCAGGTTCACGCCGTCCTGTTCGTTGAGGGGGTAGCCCCCGCGCGCGATGCCCACCAGCACGAAGTTCACATGGCCCCGCGCGATGGGCAGGCCCGCCTCCACGCACCGGTCGCGCACGTTGCGCGAGGTGGTGGTCATGAAGAACCCGTTGGCGTTGACCTCTTCCACGATGTAGCCCAGCAGCTGCCGGAAATGGTCGGGCCGCAGCAGGGGCATGTCGGTCAGGCGGTGCACCTTCAGGGCGAAGTCATACAGGTCGGGGTAACGCGAGCGGAAGTCGTCATGGGCGTCGCGTTCCTCGGGCTGTTCGTGGCGTTCCGGGTCGTACAGGTAGCCGGGCGGCACGGGCGAGAACTCCAGCCCCTTCAGGTCCAGCACGTCCAGCAGGTCGCGCAGGCGGCCGTAGCCGAACCAGTCCGCGCCGGGGTCAACCTCGCGCTGAAGGGTCTGGGCCAGCGAGGCGATGCCCACCGGAGACGGGGCATCGGCCACGACGCGGCGCACCACCTCGGCCACGCGGGCCAGCCGTTCGCCGTTGCCGCGCGGGGGATACGGGGCGGGAGCGGGCGCGGGTTCGGCCGGGCGTTCATCTTCCAGGGCTTGCTGCACGAACCAGTCCTCGCGGATGCGCCACGAGGCGGCGGCGGTATACGCGGGCGAGGTGTAGCCCACGGAAAGCACCAGCGGACGGCGGGCATGTTCCTGCAACCGGATGAGCAGCGGCGTGAAGTCCGCGTCGCCGGAAAGGATGATGAATTCGTCGAAACGGGTGGAGTGGTTCAGCGCGTCCATGCAGTCCATGACCAGATGGATGTCGGCGCTGGTCTTGCCTTGGTTGGTCAGGGGCGGACAGTCCACCACCTGGAAGGCGGCGCGGATGAAGAACGGCCGGAACTCGTGGAAGCACTGCGGGTTCATGTAGCAGATGCGCTTCAGGATGCGGCGGCGCACGCCGTCGCCGTAGAGCATGCGCAGGGCATGGCCTTCGATCCACTTCACCCAGCGCTGCGGGTTGGTGGCAAAGGCGCGGGCAATGTCTTCGTCCTGTTCGCGCAGACGGGAGTAGATGTTGTCGAAATCCACGTACAGCGCGGCATATACTTCATCGAAGCCGGAAAATCGGCCCATGTGCATCTCCTGTCAGGGAAAACGTGCAGTCAATCCGCTGGGCATACTACACCCATGCGACAA
>JALHHV010000251.1 GCA_022837365.1 Desulfovibrio sp.
TTCCGTTCGCCCACCGCCCCGTACACCATGACACGCAACGCGGCGCGCCTGGCGCTTGTGGCCCTGCTTGCGGCGGGCCTGCTGCTGGGAGGCTGCAAGCCACCCAAAAAGGGAACGGCCGCCCTGCCGGAGCGCCCCACCTACGTGCGCGAGGCCACGGAGCAGGACGCCGGCACAGCCGACGGCGGCGCGGCCTCCGCAACATCCGCCGCCGAATCCGGTACCGCGCCCCCCCCGAACCAGTCCGGTCAGAACCAGTCCGGCGCGAACGGGTCAGGCGCGAACGAGCCGGGCGCGCCCGACCTGGTGGTCACGCCGGACAGCATGGCCGCCGCCCGGCAGGAACAGGACGGCAACGCCGCCCAGCCCACCCCGGAGCAGACGCCGCAAGGCCGCGCCTCCGCCCCCGTGGGCGAACTGGTGGAACTTTCCGACGGCACCAGCATCGAGTCCCCCACCCGCCCGCAGGACCAGTTCGCCTTTGCCATGGCCCTGCTGCAGGGCGCTGACGGCCAGCCCGACCCGGCTCGCGCCGCCACATGGCTGGAGAAGTCCGCCGCGCAGGACTTCGGCCCCGCGCAGGACGTGCTGGCCCGCATGTACCTGGACGGCACCGGCGTGCGGAAGGACGAGGCCAGGGCATTCTCGCTGGCCATGTCCGCCGCCGGGCAGGACATCGTCAACGCGCAGGCCCTGGTGGGGGTGCTGTACACCTACGGGCGCGGCACCCGGCGCGACTTCATGCAGGGCGAAAAGTGGCTCTCGCTGGCGGCCGAGCGCGGCCACCCGCAAGCCTGCGACCTGCTGGCCGAATACCACCGCAAGGGGCTGGCCGGACCGGAGAACCAGAAGGAAGCCTTCCGCTGGACGGAACGCGCCGCAGCCCTCGGCGTGGTGCGCGCCCGGTTCTGGCTGGGCGTGCATTACCGCTACGGCATGGGCACCGAACGCGACGACGCCAAGGCCCTGCACCTGCTGCAAGAGGCTGCCGACGCAGGCAACCCCGACGCCATGGGCCTGGTGGCAGAAATGTTCTACCGGGGCCAGGGCGCGGAGCCGGACCTGGCAAGCTCGGTGCGCTACTTCCAGATGGGAGAGAAGGCCGGTGACCAGCATTCGCTGCTCAACCTGGGCATCCTGCACCACGAGGGCAATGGGGTGCCCAAGGACTTCGTCCGCAGCCTGCAACTGTTCGGCCAGTGCGCCGAGGGCGGCCACCCGCGCTGCATGACCCTGCTGGGCAGCATGCTGGCCGAGGGCGAAGGGATCACGGCGGACGTGGTCACCGCCCATTCGTGGCTGACCCGCGCCGTGCTGTTCGGCGACGGCGACGCCGCCCCGGTGGCGGCCGAGGTGCAACAGCGCATGACGCCCGACCAACTGGTGCATTCCAAGAATATCGCCGCGCAGTGGATGCAGGCCCACCCGCAGTTCCAGCCCGCCGCGCCCGGCCTGCCCGACCCCCAGCCCATGCCGCAGTCCATGCCCCAGTCCATGCCGCAACCGGCGCCGCAAGCCGCTCCGGGTGACGCCACGGGCACGACAGGCAAGGCCGCCCGCCCCGCCAACTGACGCGCCGGGCACGACGGCAACGCAACGGACGCAGCATGCCTCCTTTCCCCGATCATCACGCCTCCAGCCCGCCCGGCGCGTCCGGCGACACCCCCGGCGGCAGCTCCGGCCCGCTACGCGTGTTCCGTCACCGCAACTACCGGCTGTTCTTCGGCGGGCAGGCCATTTCGCTGCCCGGCACGTGGATGCAGTCCATGGCCCAGTCGTGGCTGGTGTACCGGCTGAGCGAATCCAGCTTCGTGCTGGGGGCGCTGGGCTTTGCCGCGCAACTGCCCCTGTTCGCGCTGTCCGTGTTCGGCGGCGCACTGGCCGACAGCCACGACCGGCGGGCCATCCTGGTCGGCACGCAGGTGGCCTCCATGCTGCTGGCGCTGACGGCGGCCGCGCTGACCATGACCGACCTGGTGCAGGTCTGGCACGTGTTCGTGCTGGCCACGGCCCTCGGCATGGTCAACGCCTTCGACGTGCCCACGCGGCAGTCCTTCGTCATGGACATGGTGGGGCGCGAGGACCTGCCCACGGCCATCGGCCTGAACTCGTCCATGTTCAACGCGGCGCGGGTTATCGGCCCTACGCTGGCGGGCCTGATGGTGGCCGCCGCTGGCGAGGGGTGGTGCTTTCTGCTCAACGGCGTCAGCTTCGTGCCGGTCATCGCCGGATTGCTGATGATGCGCCTGCCCGCCCACGTGCCCCCGCCGCCGGGGCCTTCGACGCTGCAACGCATTCGCGAGGGACTTGGCTTCGCGGTGCGCCACGAGGGCATCCGCACCACCCTGCTGCTGGTGGGGGCCACCAGCCTGATCGCGGTGAACTATTCCGTACTGATGCCCGTGGTGGCCGACAAGGTGCTGGGCGGCAACGCCAGGACCCTCGGCCTGCTGCTGGGGGCCGCCGGGGCGGGCGCGCTGCTGGGCGCGCTGTGCCTTGCCTCCCGCCGGGACAGCAAGGGGCTCTTCCGATGGACGCTGTACGCCGCCATGGGGCTGGGAGCCAGCCTGACGGCGTTTGCGCTGTGCCGGTCGGTGTGGACGGCCCTGCTGGCCCTGGTGCCCGTGGGCATGGGCATGGTGGTGCTGATGGCCTCGGCCAACACGCTCTTGCAGATCATGTCGCCCGACGCCTACCGGGGGCGGGTCATGGCCCTGTTCTCCATGATGTTCCTGGGCATGGGGCCGTTCGGCTCGCTGCTGGGGGGCGCCATGGCCCAGGCCCTGGGCCCGTCGACGACCCTGTTGCTGTCCGGCATCATGTGCCTGGGCAACGCGTTGTGGTTCGGGCTGTGGCTGCGGCGGCGCGGAGACGGCATCGAGGACATGGCGCGGGGTGGGAACCGCGACTAGCTGCTGGCGTTGCGTGAACAAGCGCAAAGCGCCGCGTGATGGAAAAGGGGAGGAGGCAAGCCAACGCTGCCCCCTCCCCATGCTTTTCCCGTACCTTCGCCCGGCAAGCCTGCGTCACTCTGGCCGCAACCGCCCCAACAGCGCGGGCAGCAGGTCGCCGTTGGCGGCGGCAAGGCGGTTGGCGTGCAGCGGGTCCGGGTGGCCGTCGATGTCGGCCACGGCCCCTCCGGCCTCCCGCACCAGCAGGGCGCCTGCGGAAAGGTCCCAGCGCTTCAGGCTGACCACGAAGAAACCGTCCAGCCGCCCGGCGGCCACGTAAGCCAGGTCCAGCGCTGCCGCACCGCCGCGGCGCATGCCCGCCGCGCTGCGCGCAACGGCGCAGAACTGCGCGAGATACCCCTCCATGCCCGGCCACTTGGGCGGCGGCACCACGGTGCCGATGACGGCCTCGTCCAGCCGGGCGCGCCG
>JALHHV010000252.1 GCA_022837365.1 Desulfovibrio sp.
CCTCCACCAATTTCCGGGCCGACCTGCCTTGCGGCGGGTCGGCCCGAATCTTTTTCGGACCCGGTTGCGCAGCGGGCGCATCCCCGGCCCGCCCGCCCCCTGGCGCGGCGCAGCGGGCGCCGGCATTGTCAGGCCGTTTTTCCGGGCAGCGACTACAGGGCCATTTCCCAGAGCAGGGACAGGCGGACGTCGAAGATGTCGCTGCGCCGGGGTTTGACGGCAAACGATTCGACGGGGCAGGAGTCCACATCGTAGGCCGCCGCCAGTTGCCGCGCCTTTTCCTCGATTTCCGCCGCAAGGTCCTCCAGTTCCTGCTGCAAGAGGGTGATGGATTCTTCGGCGCGCTGCACGTCGCCCTTTTCCTTCATCACCCGTCCGGCGCTCCTGAAACCGGTGGCCGCCCGCGAAACGTTGCCCGCCGAAAACGTCTTGCGCCCCAGGAACGCGCCAAGCACCGCCGTTCCGAAGGAAATCAGGGCGTCGGCGGTTTTCGACTGCACGTCGCCCTGCTCCCGCTCCAGCTTGCCTTGGGCGGCCAGCAGTTTCTGCTCCAGGCTTTTCTGGCGCACGGCGTATTTCCGCCGCAGTTCGTCCAGCGCCGCGTCCTTGCGCTCGCGCAGGGCGTCCGCCACGCGCACCTTGAAGTCGCCCAGGGTTTCGCCGGGGCGCGACTCCATCTTCAGCGACGCCGCCCGGAAAAGTTCCAGTTGCCACGACTGGTAGAGAAAATCGACGAAGGACTTGTGCAGGGGCTTCAGATCCTTCAACCGCGAAATGGCCGCGGGCACCTCGTGGAAGCGGCTGCCCGTCGGCGGCTGGCGCAGGCAGTCGGCCTCCGGAAAGGGGATGTCCTCCCCGTCCGCCCACTCGGGCCGGACGAACCGGTCGTCGAGATACAGGCGCAGGGCGACGTCCCGGCTTTCGTCGATGTTCCTGCCGGGGTTGTGGAAGCGCAGCGTCGCGCGGGCGGAAAGCCAGGGGACGAACACCGGCGCGTCGCTGGCCACGGGGTGCAGGTAGTACAACTGCTCGATGGTGCCCGCGAGCAACGGCGGATGCCCGTCGGGACCGCCGGTCCGTTCCCCGTGCGCCGCAAGGGGCGCGGCGGCGCTTTTGTCCGGCGGCGTCCACCCTTCCCCGGCGAGCCGCCTGATGTCGTCGCCCGCGATGGGGCCTTTCAGATAGGACATGGTCCAGCGGGTCTCGAACAGCAAAGGCGTTTCCAGGTGCGCGGACGTCAGCAGGAACTGCCGCCCCTTCAGGCGCGACAGCAGGCTTTTCACCTGGCCGTGTTCCAGCTTTCCGTCGCTGGCCCCGGCAATGCCCCCGGCCACCCGTTCCTGGTCCTGGCTGGTTTGCAGCCGCCCCACGAACCAGGTGCCGATATTGGACAGCCCCTTGTAGTCGAGGTCCACCGGGTTCTGGGTGGAAAGCACCACCCCCAGCCCGAAGGCGCGCGCCTGCTTGAGCAGGACGAGCATGGGCTTCTTGGACGGCGGGTTGGCCGTGGGCGGGAAGTAGCCGAATATCTCGTCCATATACAGCAGCGCCTTCAGCGACCCCGTGCCCTGCTGGCGGCGCATCCAGGCGATGACCTGGTTGAGCAGCATGGTCACGAAGAACATCCGTTCGGCCTCGGCAAGGTGGGCGATGGAGAAGATCGCCGTTTGCGGGCGGCCGTCCTCTCCGTAGAGGATGCGCTGGATGTCCAGCGGGCGGCCTTGCGTCCAGGCGGCGAAGGTGGGACTGGCGATGATGTTGTTCAGGCGCATGGCCAGTGCAAGGCGGTCGTTCTGCGGGAAAAAGCCGTCCATGGGGAAGACCCCGATCTTCGTGAACGGCGGGCTGACGATGCCGCCGATGAGGCTTTCCATGGTCAGTCCCTCGCCCTTGCGCCAGTGGTGCAGGAGCAGCGAACTGACCAGGATGTGCTCGCGGCTTTGCAGGGGGTCGCCGTGTACGTCGATGAGGCTCAGCAGACTGGTGGCGGTGGAGCCGACCAGGGCATTCAGGATGTCGCTTTCCGCAAGGACGTCCGGCGGCGGCGCGGCGAAATCGCCCAGTACCGAGACGGGTACGCCCAGCCCGGAACCGGGGGTGTAGAGGGTGAAGCCGGTCTTCTGCCGCAGGCTGGCGATGCGTTCCCGTGTCTGGCCGTAGCCGCGCAGGCCGTCTTCCCACGTTTTCGCCACCTGCGCGGCGTGGGCCTCGACGGTCAGTCCCTTGCGGCTGGCCTCGGCGGGGTCCACCCAGGGCTGGAAATCGGCGGGCGACAGCGCGGGAAAGGTGAGCAGCAGGTTGGCCATGTCCCCCTTGGGATCGATGACGATCGAGGGGATGTTGTCCATGATGGCCTCCTCGATCAGGCCGATGCCGAGGCCGGTCTTGCCGCTGCCGGTCATGCCGATGATGGCGGCATGGGTGGTGAGGTCCTTGTTCCTGAACAGAAGGGGCGTCCGCGCCGCCTCGCCGCTGGCGATGTCCAGTTCCCGCCCCAGGTAGAAGAGCCCCAACTGCTCGTATCCCTGCATGTCCGCCATGGTGCACCTCCACATCTGAAAGACCGGCGTGGGTATATGTCGGGCATGTTGGCCCAAAACCGGCTGTCATTGCAAGGGGCCGCCGACAAAAGACGCATGGCCCCTTTTCTTTTGACGGTGGACCGGCGGCCTTCTATCATCACTTCCGGCACGTCATGTTCCCAACCTTTCTTGCGTAGGCGATGCATGCAGATATTTCGTGTTTTCCCGCTGCTGCTGGTGTGCCTCGGGCTGTTCACCGCGCTGCCGTCCCCGGCCTGCGCCGCCACCAGCTTTCTCGCGCGCGAGGGCGACGGGATACTGGCGGCGGAGGGCGACCTGACCACCCGCCGCGCGCCCTGCTCCACCTTCAAGATCGCCATCAGCCTCATGGGCTACGACGCGGGCATCCTGATCGACGAGGCGCACCCGGCGCGCCCCTACGACGAAAGCCTGAATGTGGCGTACGACATGTGGAAACAACCACACGACCCCGTCATGTGGATGCGCAACAGCTGCGTGTGGTATTCGCAGGCCACCACGCGGGAACTGGGCATGGAGCGCTTTGCGGCCTACGTGGACCGTCTGGGCTACGGCAACCGCGACGTCTCGGGGCGGCGCGGCCCATCGGGCAAGGCCGGGACCGACGACGGCCTGACCCGCTCGTGGCTGTCCAGCAGCCTGGCCATCTCGCCCGAGGAGCAGGTGGACTTCATCGGCAGGCTGGTGCGCTCCGAGCTGCCGGTGTCGGCGCACGCGCAGGAAATGACCCGGCGCATCCTGTTCGTGCAGGGCTTGCAGGGCGGCTGGAAGCTGTACGGCAAGACCGGCAGCGGGGTGCGCCTGCTGCCCGACGGGATTCGGACGGCCGCACCGTGCTGTTCGCCCATCTGATAGAGGACGAGGACGACAACCCTGCCCCGGCCGGTCGCCGGGCGCGCGATGCGGCCATCGTCAAGGTGCAGCGGCTGCTGGGCGTCGCCCCCGGCGAGTGGTAGCCGCCCTGCCGTAGGCCGGGAGCCGCGCCCGCACGAAATCATGAAGCCGGGTGGCGTCGCGTGACGCCACCCGGCTTCGTATTGTTGAGGGCCGTTCCGCCCCTGCTCTTTGCCCTCTGCTATTCGGCCCCCTGCTGTTTCGGAGCCTTCTTGCGTGCGCGGGGTTTTTTGGGCGCGGGGGCGGGCTCAGCGACGGGGTCAGCGGTGGGCTCAGCGACAGCATCGGGAGCAGTGGCGTCGTAGACCTCCACAACGGGGGCCACGCTCGCGTCATCGGCCGGTGCATCCTCCACTGTGGGAGCGGCGGGCGGCGCGGGGGGCGCGGGGGGCAATACCCTGGGGGCATGCATCCCGCCGGAGGGCGATACGTCGATGGTGCCCGGCAGGGCGCGCGGCGTCATGCCGTCGGCCTGTCCCGGC
>JALHHV010000253.1 GCA_022837365.1 Desulfovibrio sp.
CCCGACTGCATGCGACAGTGGCAGCCCGCCAGCGCGTTCTCGATGACCGACATGTTCTGGAACAGCCGGATGGTCTGGAACGTGCGCGCGATGCCCTGCTGCACGATGCGGTGGGTGGGCAGCCCCTTGATGGTGCGGCCGTCGAAGAAGATGTCGCCGGAATCGGGCTTGTAGTTGCCGGTGATCAGGTTGAACACCGTGGTCTTGCCCGCCCCGTTGGGGCCGATGAGCCCGACGATGGACCCTTCGGCCACGTCGAACGTCACGTTGTTCACGGCCACCAGCCCGCCGAAGGTCTTGGTCAGGTTGCGCAGCGCGAGCAGGCTCATGCCCCACCCCCCGCCTGTGCAGCGGCCGCGTCGCCGCCCTTGCCGGTGATGCAGCGGATGCGCTCCGGCAGCTTGTAGAAGCGCGGCAGGGGCGGCAGCATGCCCTGCGGCCGGAAGATCATCATCACCACCATGGCAAAGCCGAAGGCCAGCATGCGGGCGCTGGCGAATTCGCGGAAGAATTCCGGCATCCCGATGAGCAGGAACGCCCCCAGCAGCACGCCCCGGTTGGAGCCGCCGCCCAGAATGACGATGGCGAAGAGCACCACCGACTCCCAGAACGAGAACGATTCCGGCGAGATGATGGTCATCTTGGCCGCGTAGATGGTGCCGGTCATGCCCGCCCAGAACGCGCCCAGCACGAAGGCCCACAGCTTGTACGAGGCGGTGTTCACCCCGCTGCCCTCGGCGGCGGTGTCGTCTTCCTTGATGTAGTTGAGGGCGCGGCCGAAGCGCGAATTCTCCAGCCTGCGGAACAGCAGGATGGAACACGCCACGTACGCCCAGACCAGGTAGTAGAAGTGGATGGGCTTGGCGATCCTGAACCCGAACACGGTCGGCCGCGAGATGCCGAAGATGCCGTTGGCCCCGCCGGTGAGCCCGAACACGTTGTTGATCAGCGCGATGCGCACGATCTCGACGATGCCGATGGTCACGATGAGCAGGTAGTCGCCGCGCAGGTGGATGATGGGCCGCGCCACCAGCATGGCGAACAGCGCGGCGGCCAGCCCGGCGAAGGGCATGGCCCACAGCACCGGCACGCCCCACATGGTGTTGGCGATGGCCGTCACGTAAGCGCCCACGGCGTAGAACGCCGCGTGGCCCATGTGGAACAGCCCGGCCTGGCCCAGGATGATGTTCAGCGAAAGCGCCAGCACGGAATACAGGCCGATGCTGACGAACACGTCCGTCCAGTAGGGGTTCAGCAGCAGGGGCAGCACGGCCACCACCACCGCGATGCCCGCGTAGCTCGTGGTGCGCGACACCGTCATATCTTGTCGGCCACCCTTTCGCCGAGCAGGCCCGTGGGCCGGATGATCAGGATGAGAATGAGCACCAGGAAGGCGATGGCGTCCTTCCACGCGATGGAGATGTAGGCCGAGCCCAGGGCTTCGATGACGCCCAGCAGAAGGCCGCCCACCATGGCGCCGGGTATGTTGCCGATACCGCCCAGGATGGCGGCGGTGAAGGCTTTAAGGCCGTAGACCCAGCCCATGGTGAAGTCCACCTGGCCGTAGTACAGGCCCACCATCACCCCGGCCACGCCGCCCAGCGCCGGGCCGATCATGAACACCAGCGAGATGACCCGGTTCACGTCGATGCCCATGAGCTTGGCCGCGCCCTGGTCGATGGCCGTGGCCCGGATGGCCGTGCCGATGCGGGTGCGCTGGGTGAACCAGTACAGGGCCAGCATCAGCCCCACCGAGGCGGCGATCATCATGATGCGCACCAGCGGCACGTCGATGCCCATGATGGACAGCACGTAACTGGGCCGGATGCCGCCGGGGTAGACCTGGATCTTGGCCCCGTAGATGAGCATGACCGCGTTCTGGAAGAAGATGGAGGAGCCCAGCGCCGAGACCACGGCGGACAGGCGGCTGGAGCCGCGCAGGGGCCGGTAGGCCACCCGTTCCAGCAGGTAGCCGATCAGCGCCACGAGCCCCATGACCATGACCAGCACCAGCAGCACCGCCCCGGGCCCGGACACCGCGCCCGACAGGCCGAAGGCGGTGAACAGCGTGAAGCCGAAATAGGCCCCGATGGTGAACAGGTCGCCATGCGCGAAATTTATGAGTTTGAGCACACCATAGACCATGGTGTAGCCCAGCGCGATGAGCGCGTAGATGCCCCCCACCGCAAGGCCGTTGGTCAACTGCTGAAAAAATTCTTCCATACGCGTCCCTGTGCTTCTTCTCCCCGCGCCGCCCGCCCTGCCGGATGGTCCGGCGAATGGTACGGCGGACGATACGGGCGCTGCGGCGCGAAACGCGGACCCCGGTGAGGGTCCGCCTGCGAATGGGGCGGCGCGCGCCCCGGTACGGCCTTGCGACCGGCGATTTCGTCGTCCCGCCGCCCGTGCCCGCCCATGCGCGGGGCAATGGCGCGGCGGTGAAACGGGGCGGGCGGCAGCGCCCGCCCCGTCGTGCATGCCATGTCGGCTGCGTGCGGCTGCTAGGGTTGCAGGATGAACTCGCCGTTGGCGTTCACTTCATACACCCGGTACAGGTCGCCCACGCGGTCGCCCTTCTCGTTGAACGAGATCTGGCCGGTGAAGCCGGGGTAGTTCTTCAGCTTGGTCTTCAGGTAGTCGGCGATGGCGGCCGAATCGGCCTTGCCGGTGGACTTCACGGCCTCGACGATGACGTTGAACGCGTCACCGGCCAGCACGGACCACACGGAGCCGGGCACGCCGTTGTACTTGGCCTTGTAGGCGGCCAGCATGGCCTTGGCGGCCGGAGCGTCCAGGTCCTGCGGGCCGGGAGGGCTGAGGAAGAAGTAGCCCTTGGCCGCTTCCTTGCCGGAAATCTTCACCAGGTCGGCATGGTTGGCGGCGTCGCCGCCCATCATGGGCACGTTCCACTTCATTTCCATCTTCTGGCGCAGCAGCATGCCCACTTCGGGGTAGTAGCCGGTGCAGAAGATGATGTCGGGGTTGGCGGCCTTCAGCTTGGTGAGGATGGTGGTGTAGTCGCGCTCGCCGGGGGTGAGGGCGTCGTAGAAGACGATCTTGGTGCCTTCCTTGTCCAGCAGCGCCTTGGTCTCGTCGGCCAGGCCCTTGGCGTAGGAAGAGTTGTCGTGCAGCAGCGCCACGGCCTTGTAGCCCTTGGCCTTGATGACCTTGGCGGCCACCATGCCCTGCTCGTCGTCGCGCGGGGCGGTGCGCAGGAAGTGCTTCAGGCCCTTTTCGGTCAGGCGCACGGCGGTGGAGCCGGTGGCGATCTGCACCACGCCCGCTTCGTCGTAGATGCTCTGGGAGGCTTCGGTGACCGCCGAGCCGTAGGTGCCGATGGCGGCGACGACGCCCGAGGTGGTCAGCTTCTG
>JALHHV010000254.1:0-3367 GCA_022837365.1 Desulfovibrio sp.
GACCGCTCCAGCACGTTTTCCAGTTCGCGCACGTTGCCGGGCCAGGCATAGCGCATCAGCGCGTCGAGAAATTCCGGGTTCACGCTGCGGATGCCCTTCTTGTTCTTGCGGCACAGCCGTTCCAGCAGGCGTCCTGCCAGCATGGGCAAATCCTCCAGCCGGTCGCGCAGGGGGGGCGAAACCACCTCCAGCACGTTGAGCCGGAAAAAGAGGTCCTCGCGGAATTCGCCCGCCTCCACCGCGCGTTTGAGGTCGCGGTTGGTGGCCGCGATGATGCGCACGTCCACGGGCACCGGGCGCACCGCGCCCAAGGGCTCCACCACTCGCTCCTGCAGGGCGCGCAGCAGCTTGGACTGCAATTCCAGCGGCAGTTCGCCGATCTCGTCGAGGAACAGCGTGCCGCCGCGCGCCAGTTGGAAGCGCCCCGGCTTGTCGCGCACGGCCCCGGTGAACGCGCCCTTCATGTACCCGAACAGTTCGCTTTCCAGCAGGTGGCCGGGCAGGGCCGCACAGTTCACCTTCACCAGGGGCTGGGCGGCGCGGTTGCTGGCGTCGTGCAGGGCCTGGGCGACCAGTTCCTTGCCGGTGCCCGATTCGCCCATGATCAGGATGGTGGCCTCGCTGGGTCCGGCCTGCCGGATGAAGTCGCGCACCCGGCACATGGCCTGGCTGGCCCCCACGATGGGCGCGGTGGGGTCGTCGTCGCTCAGGCGGCGGCGCAGGTTTTCGTTCTCTTCCATCAGCCGCCCGAAATCCCACGCCTTCTCCAGCACGGCCGTCAATTCCTCGTTGTCGGCGGGCTTGGTCAGGTAGTCGAAGGCGCCCTTCTTCATGGCCACCACGGCGGAGCCCACCGTGCCGAAGGCGGTCAGCATGACCACGGGCAGACCGGGATACATGTCCTGGATGCGGGCCAGCGTTTCCTGGCCGTCCATGCCGGGCATGCGCATGTCCAGCAGCACCACGTTCACGCGGTCCTGGGCCAGCAGTTCCAGCCCTTCCTCGCCGGAACCGGCCTCTTCCACGCTCCAGCCGCTGTCCTCCATGACGGCGCGGACCATCAGCCGGTGCCCTGGCTCGTCGTCGATGACCAGAAGTCGCTTCATCGTCTGTCCTCGGTTATGTCGATGACCGTATCCGTGGCGGACTGGTCCGTGGTGGATTGTCTGGAGGCGGCATGATCGTGGCCGGTCCCGCCCCGCCCTTCCCGGCCGGACATGGCCATGTCGAAGGCCGCCGCGCCGGGGCATCCGCCCGCCGGAATATCCGTGCCGTGGTCAAGCGGGTCGCCGCCCTCCGGCGCATCCATTCCCCCTGCTCCGCCGGGCCGGGCGGCGTGCCCCGCCCCCGGAAAGAACAGCGCCACCGTGGTGCCGCGCCCCACCTCCGAATCGATCTGCGCCCGGCCGCCGTGGTCGCGCATGGTCTTGTGCACCAGGGCAAGGCCAAGGCCGGTGCCCTTCTTCTTGGTGGTATAGAACGGCTCGAAGGCCTGTTCCCGCTGCTCGCGGCTCATGCCGGGGCCGGTGTCGCGCACGAACACCCACACCCCGCCGTCGGAGGCCATGGACGAAATGTGGATCTCGCGCCCGCCCTCGCCGTCGGGCCGAGGGCACTGCGACAGGGCGTCCAGGCTGTTCAGGACGAGGTTCAGCAGGGCCTGCTTCAGGGCGTCCTCGTCGGCCATGACCAGGTCGGGCCCCAGGCTGGTGCGCATGCGCACCCCCAGCTTGCCCGCGTCGAAGCGCACCAGGCTTTCCAGTTCCGCCGCCAGCTGGCCCAGGCTCACCTGGTGCGGCTCGATGGCGCGCGGCTTGGCCAGGTACAGCAGATCGGTGATGACCCGGTTCAGCCGGTCGGCCTCGCGCACCATGGTCTGGGCGTAGTTCTCGTCCGGCTGCCTGCCCGCCAGCTTCTTGGCGAAATACTGGGCGAAGCCGCGCAACGCCGAGAGCGGATTGCGGATCTCGTGCGCCACCCCCGCCGCCAGCGTGCCCACGGCGGCCAGCTTTTCCGCCTCGCTCAGGCTCTTTTCCAGTTCGCGGATCTGGGTGCGGTCGCGGATGATGACCAGCCGGTCGTGCTCCTCGTCGCTTTCACGGATGGGCAGGGTGAGGATTTCCAGATGCGCGCCGTCCACGGTGCGGTTGGTCCAGCCGGGGGTGGCCCCGCTGTCCGGCCCGGCGATGCACCCGGCGATTTCGGGCGGCAGGTCGGCAACGTCCGTGCCCGCAAGGCTGCCGTCGCGGGCCTTCAGGATGTCGTGGGCGGCCGGGTTGGCCGCGCGCACCACGTTGTCCTGGGTGATGGTCAGCAGGCCGTCGGGCAGGTTGTCCACCAGCCTGGCCTGGAAACGTTCCAGCACGGCTGCGCGGCCCGCCTGCTCGCGGCGCTTCAGGAAGCTCATGGTCAGCACCCAGATGAACACCGCCGCCGCCAGGATGTAGGCTGCCTGGAACAGCGCGTTCTGGCGGAAGCCCCGGTACACGGCGAGGTGCTTGGCCATGTCCAGCCCCACCACCAGGAAGGTGGGCAACTGGTTGGGGTCGTCGGGCGCAAAGTCCTCCTGCCCGAAGGGGCCGGAGGCATGCGGCTGCGCCCCGTCGCCCGCGGCGTCGGAATGGGGTTGCCCCGTGCCGTCCATCTCCTGGTCATGCATCATGGTGTGGCTGCGGGGCAGGATGCGTTTGCCGTACACATAGGCGCTCAGCTTGCCGAAGGTGGCGCGGCCGTGCCACTCGCCCTTCTGGGCCAGGTCCTGCAACGCCTCGGGGGGGAAGACCAGCGTGCCGCCCGCCTCCTGCGTGGGGCGCGAGGTGAGCACCCGCCCCCCCTGACGGTCGATGATGCCCACGAACAGCACGTCGCCGCTCTGCTCCAGTTCGCGGAACAGTTCGGCCGTGCCGGGGCTGAACAGGCCGGGCCCGTTGGGCCGCATGAACAGCCCCCGCCGCAGCGAGGTTTCCACCGCCTGCAACACCGACCGCGCGGTGAGGATGAGGTGCTGCGTGCCCGCCTCTTCCTGCCGGTTCAGGGTCTGCCCGGTGGAGACGATGAGCGAGAGCCCGATGGTCACCAGCGCCATCACCGCGATGATCAGGGTGCTGCGCTCGGTGTTCTTGTCGGCTATATCCATGAAATTTCCTTGGGATGCGTGCACCCGGCTGCACAAGAAACCGGGCGTGGGCGCACGCATGAAAACGCCGTGCCAACGTGTGCACACCATGATTTCATGATGTTACGGAGGGCGCATTGCACAAACAGCCCGATAGCCATTCTTTATGTGCATAAAGTTGCACGCATCAGGAAAATGCGCAACCACCGTTTGCACGTGTGCACCCCGGACAGGCCGAGGCAGGGAGGGAAG
>JALHHV010000254.1:3391-4446 GCA_022837365.1 Desulfovibrio sp.
CTATTGCCCGGACTTCTGGCCGTTGCCCGCCGTGCCGTTGCCGTTGCCGCGCGCCGCGTCCTGCAAGCCTTCCAGCACGCGCAGCGGCATGCCGATGATCCCGCCCAGCAGGTCGAACACGGTGCTGCCCAGGTTGCCCAGGGTGCCGGTGACGATGCCCGTCTGCCGCACGCTGGTTTCCGGCTTGCGCAGGTCACCGTGGAAGCGGATGGGGAAGGTGGGCACGCGCACCAGCGAAACGTCGGTGGTGTAGTCGATGCGCTTTTTCGCCAGGTCCACCCAGCCCCGGCCCGCCATGGTCAGCAGCAGGCTGTTCAGGGTGAAGTCCTCGTTGTGCAGCACCCCGGTGCGCATGTAGCCGCTGGCCCGCGCCTCGGAGAACGGGGTCTTGGACTGCTCCGGCGTGCTCGACTTGCCGCGCGTGCTGTAGAAGCCGTCGCGCACCTCGAAGGCCCAGGTGCCGGAAAGGGCAGCGGGCATGTCCAGTTCGGTGCGCAGGGGGCCCTGCACGTCCAGCACCAGCATGGCCTTGCCGCCCACGTAGTCCTTGCCCGCGAAGCGCAGCCCCACCGGTTCCAGTTCGAAGTCGCGCGCGTCCAGCACCAGGCGCGTGGCCAGCGCGTCGCCCGCCGTGGCGCGGATGCTGCCGCCCAGCGTGCCGCCATAGAAGCCCGAGGCGATGGGCCCCACTTCCAGTTGCCCGCCGCGCAGCAGGATGGGCGCGGTGAACCCGTCGAAGCGCAGTTGCTTGAACGTGCCGCTGCCCACCGACACGCGCCCGTCCGCATCGAACGCGCGCAGCCACGCATAGTGCAGCGGATCGTTGGACGCCTGGGGTTCCGGCTCGCCGGGCGCGGGGTCCGGCAGCCGGGGCGCGAAGTAGCGGTCCGCGTCGAAGCGGTCGGCGTGCAGGCTGAACCGCCACAGGGGGCGCTGTCCCGAAATGCGCGAGACGTTGCCCGATACGGACTGCCCGTCCAGCACCAGCCGGGCGTCGGAAAGATCGAAGGCGGCGCCCGACTGCCGGAACTCCGTGGACAGTTCCGCCGTGCGCA
>JALHHV010000255.1 GCA_022837365.1 Desulfovibrio sp.
CCGGGCGGACGCCGCAAAACCCTCCGCAATCCCCCGCCATCCGCGAAAATCACGCGCCGCACCTATGGACAAGCGTCACGCGCGAGCGTATCTAGCACGCCACGAAGAAGGGCGGGAAATTCCGGCGGAAACGCGGCGCGCCAGTGCGACGCGCCAGCCCCGGAACACCGGCCACCCACCCGCGCGCGGAACGGAGGTTCCGCACGTCATCATGACGCCACCGCACCCTGCCCATCCATTCCATCCGTCCCATCTGGCCCACCCGGCCCCGGCGTTCCTGCCGCCGGACCGTTCCGCAACGCCGCGCGTTCTGCTATACCCATCCGGACGACGACAGCACATTACCCCATCACGAGGTATCGCATGAAGGTCATCATCATGTGCGGGGGCAAGGGCACCCGCCTGCGCGAGGAAACCGAATTCAAGCCGAAGCCCATGGTCGAGATCGGCGGCCGCCCGGTGCTGTGGCACATCATGAGCATCTACGCCCGCCACGGCCACAAGGATTTCATCCTGCCGCTGGGCTACAAGGGCGAGGTGATCAAGCAGTATTTCCACGACTACCGCATCCGCAACACCGACTTCACCGTGGACCTCGCCACCGGCGCGCTGACCACCCACGAGTGCAGCAGCTGCACCGACTGGAAGGTTACCCTGTGCGATACCGGGCAGGAAACCCTGAAGGGCGCGCGCATCAAGCGGGTGGCCAAGCACATCGACACCGACCGCTTCATGGTCACCTACGGCGACGGCGTGTCGGACATCGACATCGACAAGCTGGTGGAGTTCCACAAGAAGTCCGGCAAGATCGGCACCTTCACCGGCGTGCGCATGCCCTCGCGCTTCGGCGCGGTGCAGACCGACGCGGACGGCAACATCCTGTCCTGGCAGGAAAAGCCGGTGCTGAACGAATACATCAACTGCGGCTTCTTCGTGTTCAAGCGCGAATTCCTCGACTACCTGGACGAGGACGAATCGTGCGACCTCGAAAAGCAGCCGCTGGAACGCCTTGCCGCCGACGGCCAGCTGTCCATGTACCCCCACGAAGGCTTCTGGGAATGCATGGACACCCTGCGCGACTGGCAGAAGCTGAACGCCCTATGGGACAAGGGCAGTGCGCCTTGGGCCAAGGGGTTCAAGGTATAGCCCGAGCATGGGTCAGATGGGCCTTTCGCCCGCTGGCTGCGCCTTCTGAACACTTCTCCGCAGCCCCTTTCCATGGCTGCCCGTCCACAATGAATGTTTAGGGGGATGGGGGTCCGGGGGAAGGGGACCCTTTACAAAGGGTCCCTTCCCCCGGTTCCCTCTCCGCCTTCCCCGTCGAGAATACGGAGAGACATACAATGTTCGCAGATGCCTATCGCGGCCGCAGGGTGCTGGTCACCGGCCATACCGGGTTCAAGGGGTCGTGGCTGACCGCGTGGTTGTTGCAACTGGGCGCGGAAGTGGCCGGGCTGTCGGTGGACGTGCCCACCAGCCCCGCCAATTTCGACGAACTGGGCCTTGGCGCCCGCATCACGGACATCCGCGCCGACATCCGCGACCGCGCGGCGGTGTGCAAGGCCGTGGCCGACTTCGCGCCCGAGGTGGTGTTCCACCTGGCGGCGCAGGCCCTGGTGCGCAAGTCGTACGACGACCCGGCGGCCACCATAGAGGCCAACGCCATGGGCACCCTGAACATCCTGGAGGCGGTGCGCTGCGCGCCCTCGGTGCAGGCCGTGGTGTGCATCACCTCGGACAAGTGCTACCGCAACGACGAATGGGTGTGGGGCTACCGCGAAACCGACCACCTGGGCGGCGAGGACCCGTACTCCGCGTCCAAGGGCTGCGCCGAGATCATCGCGCACTCGTACTTCCGCTCGTTCTTCAAAAACGGCGTGCGCTGCGCCACCACCCGCGCGGGCAACGTCATCGGCGGCGGCGACTGGGCGGCGGACCGCATCGTGCCCGACTGCGCGCGGGCGTGGGCGGCGGGCACGGCGGTGCAGATCCGCAGCCCGTGGGCCACGCGGCCGTGGCAGCACGTGCTGGAGCCCCTTTCCGGCTACCTGTGGCTGGGCGCGAAACTGCTGCTGAACGAGCAGGGGCCGTTCCCCCTTTCGGGCGAAGCCTACAACTTCGGCCCGGCGGCGGACGTGAACAACAACGTGGCCGAGGTGGTGGACGCCCTGACCCCGTACTGGCCCGGCTTCGCCAGCGAAATGGACCGCGCCGGGCAGGCGGGCATGAAGGAATGCACCCTGCTCAAGCTGTGCTGCGACAAGTCGCTGGCGTACCTTGGCTGGCAGGCCACGCTGAACTTCGCCGAAACCATCCGCTTCACGGCGGAATGGTACCGCGCGTTCTACGCGCCGCAGGGCCAGGGTGGGGAAGTCCGTCCGGACATGTACGCCTTCACCATGAACCAGATCGCGGAATACTCCGGCAAGGCCGCCGCCAAGGGCCTTGCCTGGGCGAAGTAGCGGCCTCCGCGCCGCCAAGGACCATGCCGTGAACGCCACGACCATCGACGGGGTGGTGACGCTGGACCTGCGCGTCATTCCCACGGAGGGCGGCCCGGTGCTGCAAATGCTGCGGCCCGATTCGCCCATGTTCATGAGCTTCGGCGAGCTATACTTCTCGGAAGTGGAGCCCGGCGCGGTGAAGGCGTGGAAGCGCCACACCCGCCAGACCCAGCACTTCGCGGTGCCCGTGGGGCGGATGAAGGTGGTCGTCCACGACAGCCGCCCCGGCTCGCCCACCTTCGGCACTACGGAAGAATTCCTGCTGGGCAGGCCGGACCACTACCGGCTGCTGCGCATTCCGCCGCTGGTGTGGTACGGGTTCAGCGCCGTGAGCGAAACGCCCGCGCTGATCTGCAACTGCGCGGACATCCCGCACGACCCCACGGAAAGCGAACGCGCGCCGAAAGACGCGCCGGAGATTCCGTACCGCTGGTAGGCGGCCGCCACGGGGCCGACGACGGATTTCCCGTCCACAACGTCCGTCGCGGCGCTCCCGCGTCCGCGCCAACACCAGAGCGACACGCCATGACCACCCCCGCCTTGCGTCTTTCCCGGTCCATCGTGGGCCAGGCCGAAGCCGACGCCGTAAGCCGCGTCATCCTCGAGGACGGCTACCTCGGCATGGGCAACGAAGTGAAGCGCTTCGAAGAGGACATCGCCGCCTTTCTCGGCGTGCCCGCGCAGAACGTCGTCACCGCCAACACCGGCACCGCCGCCCTGCATCTTGCCGTGCAGGCCGCCGTGCAGCCGGGCGCGGAAGTGCTGGTGCAGTCGCTGACCTTCGTGGCCTCGTTCCAGGCCATCAGCGGGGCCGGGGCCGTGCCCGTGGCCTGCGA
>JALHHV010000256.1 GCA_022837365.1 Desulfovibrio sp.
CCCCGCTGGCCGCCAAGGGCTTTGCCTGGCCGGGCCTGCACAACGCCATCGAAAAGACCATGCCCATCGTGGCCGCCAACGCTCCGTACGGCGCCATGTACAAGCTGAACATCATCTCCGCCGCCGGTACCGCGATCCTGTTCACCGGCCTGCTCGCGGTGCCCATGATGCCCAAGTACGGCTACGGCCAGGCCATCCCCTGCCTGTTCCGCACCATGCATCAGCTGCGCTTCCCCATCCTGACCATCGCCATGATCCTTGGCCTGGCCCAGATCATGAACTACTCCGGCATGAGCTCGACCATGGGCCTCGCCTTCACCAAGACCGGCTGGCTGTTCCCGTTCTTCTCGCCGCTGCTGGGCTGGCTGGGCGTGTTCCTGACCGGTTCGGACACCTCGTCCAACGCGCTCTTCAGCGGTCTGCAGCGCACCACCGCCACCAGCGTGGGCATGGATCCGCACCTGGCCGTTGCCGCCAACTCCTCGGGTGGCGTCACCGGCAAGATGATCTCGCCCCAGTCCATCTCGGTCGCCACCGCGGCCACCAAGATGGTGGGCCAGGAAGGCCAGCTGTTCCGCTTCACCCTGTGGCACTCCGTGGGCATGACGCTGTTCATCTGCGTGCTCACCATGCTCCAGGCCTACCCGCTGAAGTGGATGCTGCCGTAGCGTGACGGACTTTCGTCCGAAAGCGCGGGGCGGGCATGAATGCTCCCGCCCGCCCCGCGCCCCGCGTGCACCCGCCGGGCGAAAAAAAGCACCCCCTGGACCTGGTCCGGGGGGTGTCCTTTTTTGTCCGATGCCTGGACCCGCCTTGCGGGCGCGGTCCGGGTGGGCCCCTAGCGCCTGCTGACCGCCAGCATGCCCGCCGCGCCGAACAGGATGGCGGCCGTGGCCTTGTGCTGGACGTGCTCCAGCGACCGGTGCCGCAGCCAGCGGAACACCCGCGCCCCGAACAGGGCGTAGGACACCGCGCTGCTGCCCTGGATGACGAAGAAGCTGGCCGCCAGGATGCAGAAGTGCGCGGTGTAGCGGGCGGGTTCGATGAACTGCGGGAAGAGCACGGTGAACACCAGGATGGACTTGGGGTTGGACATGCCCGTGGCGAAGCCCAGGCAGAACTGCCTGCGCGGCGTGGGGGCCGGGCGGGCGTCCGCGTCGTCCCCGGTCATGGGCACGGCACGCCAGTTCTTCAGGGCCAGCGCCACCAGGTAGGCCACGCCCACCCACTTGATGCAGTTGAACACCGCCACCGAGCCCTGCACGATGGCCCCCAGCCCGAAATACACCACCACCATCTGCGCGCAGTAGGCGCACGAGCCGCCCAGGATGGCGGGCACGGTGCGCGCGAAGCCGTTGCGCACGCTGGTGGACATGGAGAACATGGTCATGGGCCCCGGCGTGTACGCGATGGCCGTCATGAGCAGGAAATAGGTGAACCAGACGGTGGGCGCCATGCTGCCTCCCTGTGGGGCACGAAAAGGCGCAGGGGTTACCCTTTCGGATAACCCCTGCGAAATTCTGGTGGAGCTGAGGAGAATTGAACTCCTGACCTCTTGAATGCCATTCAAGCGCTCTCCCAACTGAGCTACAGCCCCAAGCGGAAGTAGGTTCTTGCCCGAAACCCCTGGGGTTGTCAACAACCTTGTGCCGAATCGGCGCGGGACGGATGGAAATTCCGGCGGACCGGGTCCGCGTTCATGGCCCGGCATTGACGGATGCGGGCGCTGGTCGTACCACAGCCTCGGGTGTTTCGCCCTCGCGCGCCGCGCTCGCGCCAGCCTCTTCCGCAACCACAAGCAGTTCCGGAGCCCCGATGCTCGCGTTTCCCCGCATAGACCCCGTGGCCATCTCCATCGGCCCGTTGCAGTTCCGCTGGTACGGGCTGATGTACCTGTTCGGCTTCGTCTCCGGGTGGTGGCTGGGCCGCCGCCGCGCCGCCCGGCCCGGCAGCGGCTGGCAGCCGCAGGAAGTGGACGACATGGTTACCTGGGCCATCTTCGGCGTGGTGCTGGGGGGGCGGCTGGGCTACATCCTGTTCTACGACCTGGCCTATTACGTCAGCCAGCCCGCCGCCATCTTCCAGCGGCGGCCTGCTGGGCGTGCTGTTCGCGGTGTGGATGTACGCCCGGCGCACCGGGCGAGAATTCATGTCCGTGGTGGACTTCGTGGCGCCGCTGATTCCGCCGGGGCTGTTCTTCGGCCGCATCGGCAACTTCATCAATGGCGAACTGTGGGGCGCGCCCACCACGCTGCCGTGGGCCATGGAGTTCCCCGACGGCGGTCCCTTCCCCCGCCATCCCTCGCAGTTGTACGAGGCCGCGCTGGAAGGCGTGGCGCTGTTCGCGGCGGTATGGTGGTTCTCCGGCCGCAAACGGCCGGTGGGCGCGGTGTCCGGCCTGTTCGGCGTGCTGTACGCGGTGTTCCGCTTTGCCGTGGAGTTCGTGCGCGAGCCCGACCCGCAACTGGGCTACCTGGCCTTCGGCTGGCTGACCATGGGCCAGGTGCTGTGCCTGCCGCTGTTCGGCGTGGGGCTGTGGCTGCTGCTGCGCGACCGTGGCGCGGCGGAGAGCCCCCCGTCGGCCACGTGACCGTTCCGTCCGGCTCCGCTGCGGGGAGGGGCCGCGAACCCTTCTGCGGCGCGGTTTTGTTGACAAAACCGGCGTTATGTGAAATGGCGGTGCAGTTGATTTGCCCCGCCAGCACGGGGTCCGCGAGAACGAGACGGAGGAACCATGGCAAAGGAAGATGCCATCGAGGTTGACGGCGTGGTGCAGGAAGCCCTGCCCAACGCGATGTTCCGCGTGGAGCTCGAGAACGGCCACGAAGTGCTGGCCCACATCTCCGGCAAGATGCGCAAGTTCTACATCCGCATCCTGCCCGGCGACCGCGTGAAGGTGGAACTTTCGCCGTACGACCTGACGCGCGGCCGCATCACCTACCGCATGAAGTAGCCTCCGTCCCCTGCCGTCCCCCCGTTCCGCATGCCGGACGGATGGTGCGGCCTCCCCGGTCTTGCCTTCCTTGCCCGCCGTTTCCGCGCCCCGCGCGGCAGTGGCGGGCTCGTTGCGTCTGGAGGCGTGTCCGCCCGGCAGCGTTGCGGGGGAGACGGGCTGTCATCACGCCGTGCGCAGTGGTCCGGGCGATCCGTCCGTGCCCTGCTCCGTGTCCGCGTCTTCGGTCACGCCTTCGGCAACGCCGTCGTCAGGACCGTCATCCGGGCCATCATCCGGGCCATCGCCGGGGCCGTCATCGTACGGGGCGTCGCCGTCCGGTTCCTCGTCATCGGCGTCCTCGGGCCGGGGCGCGAACAGCATGACGAAGAACGCGGCCCCGGTGCGGGTGGCGGCATCCAGCGGGCTTTCCACCCAGATGTCGCCGCCGTGGCTCATGACGATGCGGCGGCAGATGGCGAGGCCCAGGCCCGCGCTGCCGTTCTTGGCCCCGTCGCCGTCGCGGTCCAGACGGTAGAACCGCTCGAAGATGCGTTCACGGCTCTTTTCCGGAATGCCCGGCCCCTGGTCGCTCACGCACAGGGTCACCCGGCCGTCGGCGGCGGTGGCGGAAACCCCCACCCGCGTGCGCGGCGGGCTGTACTTGATGGCGTTGTCCAGCAGGTTGCGGAACACCTCCACCAGCCCGTCGCGGTCGGCCAGCACCGGCAGCGGGGCGGCTCCCACGCCGTTTTCCAGCACGATTTCCTTGCGCGCAGCCACCGGCTCCAGTTCGCGCAGGGTCTGGCGCAACACCTCGGCGGCGTCCACGCCGGTCAGGGCCACCTTGTCGCCCTTGTGCTCCGAGCGGGCCAGCACCAGCAGGCTGTTGACCATCTTGGTCATGTGGTTGGCGTTCTTGAGGATGGTGCGCAGGAAGGCGGACATCTGGCCGGGCGAGGCGGGCGGCCCTTCCAGCAGCGTTTCGGCGTAGCCCTTGATGCTGGTGAGCGGGGTCTTGAGTTCGTGCGAGACGTTGGCCACGAAGTCGCGGCGGATGTGTTCCAGCTTTTCGCGCTCGCTGATGTCGTGGAACACCAGCACCATGCGCTGGCCCGAGGCGTCGCGGAAGGGCACCAGCGAAATCTCGAAGGCGCGCCCCTCGCCCAGGTCGGTCTGCATGCTGGCTCCGCGCGGGTCGGGCGACACCAGCATTTCGTCCACCATGCGTTGCAGTTCGGGCTTCATGGTGGCCTCCAGCGGGGTGGCCCCCAGCTTGTTGCCGATGCCCGTGAACATGGCGGTGAGCGCGCGGTTCATGGAATCGATGCGCCCGGCGGCGTCCAGCACCATGACCCCTTCGTGCATGCCGTTGAACACGGCCTCCAGCCGCCCCTTCTGCTCGTTGAGCTGGTGCAGGTGCTGTTCGATGTTGTGGGCCATGCCGTTGATGGCGTGGGCCAGCGGCCGCAGTTCGCGGCCGGGTATGTCGCGGATGCGCCGGCCGAATTCGCCCTGCCCGATGGCCTGCGCGGCCATGGCCATGGTCTCCATGCCGCGCAGCAGCGGCCGGGTGACCAGCAGGCCCAGCGCGCCGCTGGCCATCAGTGAGAACAGGAAGGCCCACACCAGCCCCTTTTCCATGCGGTCCAGCCGGTCGTGCACCACGGACAGCGGCAGGGCCAGGCGCAGGGTGCCGGGGTCCAGCCCGGCGATGCCGTCCACCTTGCGGGCGGCGTAGATCAGGTCCTTGCCCAGGGTGGCGCTGAAGCGCACGTCGGTGCCCAGCGTGCCGGACCGGGCCTCCACCACCTCCGGCCGGTTGGCGTGGTCCTCCAGCGTGGACAGGCGCTCGTAGGGCACGTCGGAGTCGGCCGTGACGTGGCCGTCCACGATGTAGGTGATGCGGGTGCCCGTGCGGCGCGAGAGTTCCGTGACCCAGCCGTTGAGATGCCGGTACGACGGGAAGGGCGGGTGCTCGCGCAGCAGCCAGTAGGTGGTGTCCACGTCCTCGGCGGCGCGGGCCTTGGCCTCCAGCAGCACGTCGCGGCGCAGGGTCTTGTCGAAATAGAGATAGGGCGGCAGCAGCGCCACGATCAGCAGCAGCCAGGTGCCCACGACGAGCCGTTTGCGCAGGGAGTACTGTTTCATCGTCCTTGTCTCGCGCCGGTTCGTGTCGCGTCCGTCACGCGGATGTTACAATTCGTCGAACGTGTGTCGGCCCGCGCCAGCCGTGCGTCTGCCCGCCCGGATGTGGCAACGGCGGCAGGCCCTAACCCTGCACCGCGCGCAGGAACCCGTAAATCTCCGTGGGGTGGCTTTCCACGCCGTTGGCCACGTA
>JALHHV010000257.1 GCA_022837365.1 Desulfovibrio sp.
AACAACCGCTGGAGGTACTGGATGAAACGGACCATCGTACTGCTTCTGATGATGCTGGCCGCCGTGCTGGCGTTCGGCCCCAGGGCCGAGGCCGCCGAAGGCAAGACCTTCCGCGTCGGCATCGCGTCCGACCCTGAATCGCTCGACCCGCACATGCAGCTTTCCGGGCCCATGCTGGCTTACTCGCACTGGGTGTTCGACCCCCTGGTGCGCTGGACCCAGGACATGAAGTTCGAACCGCGCCTAGCCGAGAAGTGGGAACAGGTCAACCCCACCACCGTGCGCTTCCACCTGCGCAAGGGCGTGAAGTTCCACAGCGGCAACCCCTTCACCGCCGCCGACGTGGCCTGGACCGTCAAGCGCCTGAAGGAATCCCCCGACTTCAAGGGCCTGTACGTCAAGTTCGCCGAGCCCAAGGTGGTGGACGACCACACCATCGACATCGTCACCACCGAGCCCTACGGCCTGGTGATGAACCTGGCCACCTACATCTTCCCCATGGACTCCAAGTTCTACACCGGCACCGACGCCGCGGGCCAGCCCAAGGGCGCGGTGGTGAAGAACGGCCCCTCGTTCGCCAACGAGAACGCCTCGGGCACCGGTCCGTTCATGGTGGCCCAGCGCGAGCACGGCGTGAAGCTGGTGCTGAAGGCCAACCCCAGCTACTGGGCCAAGCGCGGCAACGTCGAGACCATCGAGCTTACCCCCATCAAGAACGAAGCCACCCGCGTGGCCGCCATCCTGAAGGGCGACGTGGACTTTATCACCCCCGTGCCCGTGCAGGACTATGACCAGCTCGCCAAGAACCCCGACGTCGAGCTGATCACCATGGCCAGCACCCGCATCATCACCTTTCAGCTGAACCAGAAGCGCAGCCCCGCCCTGGCCAACCCCAAGGTGCGCGAGGCCATCATCGCCGCCACCGACCATGCGGGCATCGTGGCCAAGATCATGAAGGGCTACACCGTGGTCACCCATCAGCAGGCGCCCAAGGGCTACCCCGGCTACATCGCCGACCTGAAGCCGCGCTTCGACGTGGAGAAGGCCCGGAAGCTGATGAAGGAAGCGGGCTACGAGAAGGGTCTGGAACTGACCATGATCGCGCCCAACAACCGCTACGTGAACGACGAGAAGGTGGCCCAGGCCTTCGTTTCCATGATGGCCAAGATCGGCATCAAGGTGAACCTGAAGACCATGCCCAAGGCCCAGTTCTGGGACGAGTTCGACGCCCAGGTGGCCGACATCCAGATGATCGGCTGGCACCCGGATACCGAGGACACCGCCAACTACGGCGAATACCTGCTGATGTGCATGAACAAGGACACCGGCATGGGCCAGTACAACAGCGGCAACTACTGCAACAAGAAGTACGACGCGCTGATCGAGGAAGCCAACCGCACCACCGATCCCCAGAAGCGCGACGCCCTGTTGCAGGAATCGGAAAAGCTGGCCTACGACGAGGCCGCCTTCGTGCCGCTGCACATGGAACCGCTGTCGTGGGCGGCCCGCAAGACGGTGAAGAACGCCAAGGCGATCATCAACGTCCAGGACTTCCCCTACTTCGGCGACGTGGTGATGCAGTAACAATGAACGGGCGCGGGGGGTTGCAAGCCTCCCGCGCCTTTTCGACGGTTTCGTGAAGGCGGGCGGGCAGGGGAACACCCCTTGCCTGCCCCGCCGAAATTTTGTAGCCCACCGGGCGGGGATCACCCCGTTACCGACGCGCGGCATTCCGCCGTCCCCGCATTCCGCACCGCGCCACGGGCCATGCCCAGGCCCTTCCGGGCTTCTCCTGGCGTTGCCGGACACGCGGCGGGCGTTCCCGGCAGGCCCACCGGAACACGGTGCGCCGTCGTGGCCGGGTTGCGGACAACGCCGCGCACGCCGTTTCGCGCCTTCGCGCTTTCGTGGCCGCCGCACGCGTTCCCGCCGCCCCTGCCCGCGCAGGGGGAACATGGACCAGTCCATGGGCGGGGTTCACGCATGCATCCGGCCGCCGCGCGCGGGCGCTGCCGCCGTCACCCCCGCCCCCGTTCCCGTATGGTGCGGGGCCAGCACCGAGTCGGCCCGTATCGTGGGGAAGGTCGCGCGGCCCGCGGCGCCGCGGCAACCAGCAACGCCGTTACCGGCAACGAGACGCACATGTTCGCATTCATCGTCCGCAGGGTGGCGCAAGCCCTGCTGGTCATGTTCATCATCACGCGCGAGATGGTGGGCGTGTCCGTGTCCGTCAAGGAGCGGGAGGCCCTGCGCGAAAAGCTGGGCCTGAACGACCCGTACCTGGTCCAGTGGGCGCGTTTCACCAAGAACGCCCTGCAGGGCGACCTCGGCACCTCGTACTTCTACCGCAAGCCCGCGCTGGACGTGATCCTTTCCAAGGCCCCGGCCACGCTGGAACTGGTCTTCGTGGCCCAGTGCATCATCGTGCTTATCTCCGTGCCGGTGGGCGTGTACTCCGCGTGCCGCCCGCGTTCGGTGCTCTCGCGCCTGTTCATGGGCATCAGCATCGTGGGGGTTTCGGTGCCGGTGTTCCTGACGGCCATCTTCATGATCTACATCTTTTCGGTGCACCTCGGCTGGCTGCCCTCGTTCGGGCGCGGCAACCCGGTGGAGATATTTCCGGGGTGGACATCGGTGCTGACCACCTGGTCCAACTTCAAGCACATCATTCTGCCGTCCATCGCCCTGTCGTCCATCATGCTGCCGCTGTTCATCCGGCTGATCCGCGCCGAGATGAAGGAAGCGCTGGAGACGGAGTACGTGAAATTCGCGCGGGCCAAGGGCCTGCCCGAATGGCGCGTGGTGATGGTGCACGCCTTCAAGAACACCCTCCTGCCGGTCATCACCGTGGGGGGCGTGCAGCTTGGCATCATGATCGCCTTCACCATCCTGACCGAGACGGTGTTCCAGTGGCAGGGCATGGGCTTCATGTTCGTGGAGGCCGTGGAGCGCGCCGACACCGCGCTGCTGGTGGCCTATCTGATCTTTGTCGGGGCCATCTTCGTCGCCGTGAACACGGTGGTGGACCTGATCTACGGTTTCGTGAATCCCATGGTCCGCATCGCGGGGAGGAAGTAGCATGGCCGGTCTTCTGCGGCGGTTCCGCCAGTCGTACTTCCTGTATTCCTTCCTGCGCGACCCGGTGGCGGTGACCAGCTTCGCCCTGTTCGTGATCCTGGCCTCCTCGGCCCTGCTGGCCCCGGTCTTCGCCCCGCACAACCCGTACGACGGGGCCAACATCGACATCATGGACGCGGAAACGCCCCCCCTGTGGAAGGACGGCGGCAACCCCGCCTTCCTGCTGGGCACCGACAACCAGGGGCGCGACCTGTTCTCGGCCATCCTGTACGGCATGCGCGTGTCCCTGCTGATCGGGGTGGGGGCCGTGGCCATGCAGGCGTGCATCGGCATCATGGTGGGCCTGCTGTCCGGCTACGGCAGCCGCAGGCTGGACAATATCCTGATGCGCATCGCCGACGTGCAGCTGTCGTTCTCGTCGTACATGGTGGCCATCTTCCTGGGGGCCATCGTGCAGATGACCTTCGGCGTGGGCCGCTACGAGCAGGTGGCCGTGCCCTTCCTGGTGCTGGTCATCGGCCTGGCCGAATGGCCGCAGTACGCGCGCACCGTGCGCGCCTCTGTGCTGGCCGAGAAGAAGAAGGAATACGTGGAGGCGGCGCGGGTCATAGGACTTAAACCATTCCGCATCATGTGGCGGCACATCCTGCCCAACACGCTGACCCCGGTGCTGGTCATCTCCACCGTGCAGGTGGCCAACGCCATCATGAGCGAGGCGGCGCTGTCGTTCCTGGGCTTGGGCATGCCGGTGACCAAGCCTTCGCTGGGCTCGCTGATCAAGTCGGGCTTCCAGTACTTCTTCAGCGGCAGCTGGTGGATAACGCTGTTTCCGGGCGTGGTGCTGATTCTGCTGGTGCTGTCCATCAACCTGCTTGGCGACTGGCTGCGGGACTTCCTGAATCCCAAGCTGTACAAGGACTAGCCCATGCAACCGCTGCTCGACGTATCCAGCCTCACCGTCAAGTTCGCGCTGCGCGACACCGCGCTCACCGCCGTCAACGACGTCTCGTTCACCCTGTCCAAGGGCGAACGCCTGGGCCTCGTGGGCGAATCGGGGGCGGGCAAGTCCGTCACCGGCTTCTCCATCCTGAACCTGGTGTCCAAGCCCGGCTTCATCGCGGGCGGCTCCGTGCTGTTCGAGGGCAGGGACCTGACCAGGGCCGACGCGGAAACCCTGCGCGACATCCGGGGCAACCGCATCAGCATGATCTTTCAGGACCCCATGATGACCCTGAATCCGGTGCTGACCGTGGGCACGCAGATGATCGAAACCATCCGCGCCCACAAGAAGGTGACCCGCAAGGAAGCCGAGGCCATCGCCCTGGACAAGCTGCGCAAGGTCTACATTCCCTCGCCGGAACGCCGCCTGACCCAGTACCCGCACGAGTTCTCGGGCGGCATGCGCCAGCGCATCGTCATCGCCATCGCGCTATTGACGTCCCCGTCGCTGATCATCGCCGACGAGCCCACCACGGCCCTCGACGTGACCATCCAGGCCGAGATCATGGACCTGCTGCTGGAGCTGTGCCAGTCGGAGGACATGGGCCTCATCCTGATCACCCACGACCTTGGCGTGGTCTCGCAGGTCACCCAGAAGATCGCGGTGATGTACGCGATGGGCGACACCGCCAGCGTGGTGGGCGCGCCGCTGCACCCCTACACGCGCGGCCTGCTGGGCGCGCTGCCGCAGTGTGCGGACAAGGCCGACTGTGGCCTTGAAACCGTGGCCGCGCCCCGCGCGCGCCGCCGCCTGAACCAGATACCGGGCAGCATGCCGAGCCTTTCCGACGTGCCGCGCGGCTGTCCGTTCAACAACCGCTGCGAGCTGTGCGAAACCGTGTGCACCACCACCCGGCCGCTGCTGGAAAAGAAGAGCGACGGGCGGTTGGCCGCTTGCCACATGGTAGCCTAGGGGGGACACGGGAATGACCAACCAGAACACCGCACTGCTTTCGCTGCGCAACGTCGTCAAGCACTTCGACATCTCCGGCGGGCTGCTGGACCAGCTGCGCCTGTCCGGCGGGCGCATCACCCGCAAGCGCACCGTGGTGCACGCCGTCAACGACGTGAGCTTCGACATCCTGCCCGGCGAAACCCTGAGCGTGGTGGGCGAGTCGGGCTGCGGCAAGTCCACCCTGGCGCGCACCGTCATCGGCCTGTACCGGGCCACCGGCGGCGAGATATTGTACCGGGGCGAGCGCATCGACAACCTGAGCGACGCGGGCATGCTGCCCTACCGCACCCGCATGCAGATGGTCTTTCAGGACCCCTACGCCTCTCTGAACCCGCGCATGAAGGTGCGCGAGATACTGGAAGAGCCGGTGCGCTTCCACAACCCCGGCATCTCCGACGCCGACGTGCGCGCCCGCGTGGCCGCCGTCATGGAGCAGGTGGGCGTGAACCCGCTGTGGGGCGTGCGCTATCCGCACGAATTCTCCGGCGGGCAGCGCCAGCGCATCTCCATCGCCCGCGCCCTGGTGGTGGACCCCGAGTTCATCGTGGCCGACGAGCCCATCTCGGCGCTGGACGTGTCCATCCAGGCGCAGGTGCTGAATCTGATGATGGACATGCAGGAGCAGCGCAACCTGACCTACCTGTTCATCAGCCACGACCTGTCCGTGGTGGAGCACATCTCCACCCGCGTGGCCGTGATGTACCTGGGCAGCCTGTGCGAACTGGCCAGCGCTGCCGACCTGTTCGGCGCCCCGCGCCACCCGTACACCCAGGCCCTGCTGTCGGCCATCCCGCGCATCGGCGGCAAGGCCGCCGCGCACATCAAGCTCTCCGGCGACGTGCCCACGCCCATCAACCTGCCTTCGGGCTGCGTGTTCCACGGCCGCTGCCCGCACGCCAACGAACGTTGCATGCGCGAAGTGCCCAAGGCCCGCCAGCTCGCCAACGGTTCGCTGGTGGCCTGCCATGGCGTGGAGGAAGGGCGGGTGTAGTTGGAGGTAGAAGGGTATCCAGAGGTGAACCATGCGTGATTGGCAGCAAGCCCTCGGCGCCAGGCGCAAGATACGCGACCCGCTGTACGGGTATGTGTATCTTACGGAAGAAGAGCGAAAGATCGTCGATACGCCGATCTTCCAGCGCTTGCGTAGGGTGGGGCAGCTTGCGTTGACCAAGTACGTGTACCCGGCCGCCGAGCATTCGCGCTTCGTCCATTCGCTGGGGGCCATGCACTGCGCGACGCAGATATTTACCGGAATCGTCGGCAACTCGGCCGCCGATATGGGGCTTGATCAGGGTGACCAGATCAACAACCTGAAAAGACTGCGGTTTGCCGCCCTGCTGCATGACATAGGGCATGTGGCCTTTTCCCATGCGGCCGAGGACATGGTGCTTTCACCGCTCAAGCACGAGCATTTGGGGCGGTACATCATCGAGAACCATGCCCCCATAGCGGAAGTGCTGGACGAGCACGCCACCCCGGTCATCGGCATTCTGTCGGACCAGTTCCTTGCGAAATACCAGTTGCTGCACCAGATCATTTCCGGACATCTGGATGCGGACCGTGCCGATTACCTGATGCGCGATTCCCACGCGTGCGGGGTGAAGTACGGCGAATACGACGTGGCGCGTTACATGCAGGCGTTCGGGGCCACGCGGCAGGACGGCATGCTCAAGCTGTTCGTCAACGAACGTGACGTGTTCGTCGTCGAAGCGTTCCTGATGGCGCGGTATCATTACAACATGCAGGTTCCGTATCACCGTACCCGTACGGGATACGACCTGGTGCTGAAACGTTTCTTCAGGGAATTCCTGCCTACGTGGGAAGACGCGCAACTTGACCTCGACTGGGCGAACGGCGTGTTCACCCGCGTCAACCTGGAAAAATTCGAGTGGTTCGACGACTACACGATTTTCGGCCACATCAAGCGGGAAGCGCGCGCAGGCAACCCTTGGGCCAAGATGCTGCTGCGCGGCGGGCACCTTTGCCCCGTGTACGATACGACCAGCACCGTGACCGGGGCCGAAGAAGACTACAAGGCCATTGTCGAGCAGTTGAAGGCGGCGGGGTTGCGCGCGGACGAGGACTTTTTCCACTGGATGAAAACGGAACAGGTGTCCAAGCTGGCGGTTTCCGGCGACGAGGGAAACGAATCCCGGCCCAACCAGGAAACGATCTATGTCCGGACAAAGGACGCCGGCCTTGTTGACATCATGTCCTATTCGCCTATCCTCTCTGCCCTTCGCCCGGTGACAATCTACCGGATTTATACTACCGAATCGCACAGGGCCATGGCAGAAGAACTGGTCAGGAAGACCTGCGGCAAAGCGTGCTAGAAGGAGCAGGACATGGCTGACCTGAATCGGCAGATAGTCTGCGAACTGCTGGACGTCATGCAGGAACACGGCGTGGAGTTGACCAAGATCAACATCCAGAAGACCGCGTATTTCCTGACGGCGTGGGGCGTGTCGCTGGGATTGCGGTTTCACCCCTACACCTATGGTCCGTATTCGGGCGAGCTGTCGCGTTGCCTCGAAGACCTCGCCTTCTGGGACAACCTGGCGAAGAAGGACGACAAGACCTACGAGGTGCGCGAACTCCCCGAGCGCCCGACCCTGCGGGCGGACGACAAGGCGCGCATCCGTGCGTGCGTGACGGCCCTGTACGACGCCATACTTGGCAAGAACGCGCCGGGCTTTGACGAGATGGAAATCTACGGCACCGTGCTGTACTGCCGGAACGCGCTCAAGGCTGCGGCCGAAGACGTCACCGAGGACGCCATCCTGAAGCAGTTCAAGGCATGGAAAGGCGATACCTATCCCGATGCGAAGGTGCGCGCCGCCATTCAGAACCTTGAGC
>JALHHV010000258.1 GCA_022837365.1 Desulfovibrio sp.
AGGACGCCGAAGCGGCCAGAATGCGCGAGACCGCCAGCAAGCCGCACTCGCCCGTAACTCCGGATGACGCCGCGTGCGACCCGCTGACCGGCGTATTGCAGGGCCAGTGCGTGTCCATGAACCAGGAAAAGGTGCGCGGCCAGTGCTATTCGCTGCGCCCCGGCGCAACCACCACGAAGAAGGACAAGAAGGGCAAGACGGTGAAGGTCACTGGACGCTGCCAGCCGCAAAGCCTGATCTACGCCCGCTGCCGCACCGGCATCGACACCTGCCGCCTCGGCGACACCAGCCCGGTGCAGTGGTTCGCCTGCGCCCAGCGCAACGGGGCCACCACCCGCACCCCCACGCCGGGGTCGGTGATGGTGCTGGACGCCAACAAGGGCCGGGGCATGCCCACCGGCCACCCGGTGTACGTGGAGGAAACCTGCCCCAACAAGGACGGCACCTGGACCCTGCGCATCACCCACACCAACTACGACCGCCAGTGCCACCTGGACCAGGACGCCAAGGTGCGCTTCAACCCCAAGACCATGCAGGTCGCCTTCCTGACCGGGCCGTGGGGCTGCTGGGCCAAAGACTTGAAGGTCATGGGGTTCATTCTCCGATAACCCCCATGACGTTCCCGCAATACGAACGGGCGGCCCCTGCATGAGGGACCGCCCGTCTCAGGTTGCTGACAACGTCTGCTTTTTGGACGCCTCCGGCGGCCAAGGGGCCGAGCCCCTTGGAACCCCATGCTTTGTGTTTTCGCAATGTTCAGGAAACACAAATAAAAGTTTTGGGGGGAGGGGGTGCGGGGGAGGAGACCCTTTTCCAAAAGGGTCCCTCCCCCGCAAGAATTTGGGTTTGTCAATAGTCTAAACGGGTGGCCCTTCCGTAGGGAAGAACCGCCCGTTTTCTTTGAGTCAGTAGCTGTCCGGGGCGTGCGCCCGGTTATTCCATCGGAGTGTTCTCCACCAGATTCCAGATGCCGCACGGGCAGGCCCCGGCGCAGAAGCCGCAGCCGATGCACTTTTCGCCGTCCACCGCCATCTCGAAGCCGCAGCCGCCCTGCACCTCGCGGCGGCTGATGGCCGCCTGCGGGCAGATGGTCTCGCAGATGCCGCAGTCGCGGCACGCGCCGCAACTGGCGCAGGCGTCGCCGCACTGGCCGAGGTCCTGGAAGTTGTCGATGCGCGGGTCGAAGTATTCCAGCTTGACGCGGGAATAGTCGATCATGGTGCGAGTGTCGGACACGGGACGCCTGCCTTCGGCCATCTCGACGATGGCCTCGGCGGCCTTGCGGCCCATGCCGATGGCCTGGGTGAGCAGGCCGGGGCGCACCGCGTCGCCAATGGCGAAGACGCGCGCGTCGGTGGTCTGCTGGATGTCGTTGACCACCACGTGGCCGCGCTCCACGGCGATGTCCTCGGGCAGGTAGTCGAGACCGGGCGCGTCGCCGATGGAGAAGATCACCGTTTCGGCGGGCAGCAGTTCTCCGGTGGTCAGCACCAGCCCTTCGGGCGTGATCTCCCTGGTGAAGCAGGGCCAGCGGAAGGTGGCGCCCACGTGTTCCGCCTCCTCCCGTTCCTTGCCGAAGGCCGCCGGGGTCTGGATGTCGATGAGGGTGATGGATTCCGCTCCCAGCCGCGCGGCCTCGGTGGCCACGTCGCAGCCCACGTTGCCCGCGCCCACGATGACTACCCGCCTGCCCACGCTGCCGGAGCCGGACTTGGCCGACTTCAGGAATTCCAGGGCGGTGCGGGCCAGTTCCTTGCCGGGCACGGGCAGCATGCGCGGGGTGTTGGCCCCGGTGGCCAGCACCACGAAGTCGTTGTCGGACTTCAACTGGGCGAACTCGTCCTTGCCCAGGCGCTGTTGCAAGTGCACGTGGGGCAGCACTTCGCGGGCGCGGGCCAGTTCCGCGTCCAGCACGTCCTGCGGGATGCGGCTGCCGGGAATGGCCGAACTGATCTTGCCGCCCAGTTCCTTTTCCATGTCGTACACGGTGGCGGCGATGCCGCGCATACGCAACTGCCACGCCACGGAGATGCCCGCCGCGCCGCCGCCGATGACGGCGACCTTGGTCCCGGTCAGCGGGGGCAGCTTGGGCGCGCGCGACGCCGCGCCCGCCTTGCCGATCTGGGTGATGTCCACGGGCTTCATGCGTTGCAGGCTGCGCGAACAGCCCTGCATGCACAGGTTGGGGCACAGGTAGCCGCACACGGTGGCCGGGAAGGGGGTGTAGGCCAGGGCCACGTCCACCGCCTCGTCGATGAGGCCCTCGCGTACCAGCCGCCAGCGTTCCTGCACCGGCATGCCGGTGGGACAGCTGGA
This sequence comes from Desulfovibrio sp., assembly GCA_022837365.1. GTDB lineage: Bacteria > Desulfobacterota > Desulfovibrionia > Desulfovibrionales > Desulfovibrionaceae > Cupidesulfovibrio. The sequence goes on from JALHHV010000258.1 coordinate 2,317, forward strand.
CTGGCAGGGGGCCATGTGCTTCGCGTTTTCCCACACCGGCACGAAGCGGCGCAGCTCGCCGGTGGTGATGAGCGGGATGGGGCTGCGGTCAACCGAGGTCAGGTCGCCCACCAGGCCGCCCATGCCCAGTTCCTTCTCCCACACGTTGCGGCGGAAGTCGGAAATGCCCCTCCGCTTCTTGCCCGTCTTCTCGAAGGGGCCGCGCGCGGCGATGCACTGCCAGTCCTCGCGCACCGACAGCCCGGCCAAAAGCTCGGACTTGCCGATGGCGGCCAGGAACCCGGCCAGGTTTTCGGTCAGCCACGCCCAGGCGGCATCGTCGATGGGCACCTGCTTGGCGTCGGCCTGCGAAAAGCCCTCGTGCGGGCCATGCACGAAGATGCGCCCGCCCACCATGCCCACGCAGGGACGGTAGCCCAGCACGTTGGCGGGGTTCTGCGCGCCCACGCCGCAGACCACGGCGGTGCCGCCCGCCATGAACTCGGCGAAGTAGTCGCCCACGCCCCCCAGCACCCACAGTTCCGGCGCGGAAAAACGCGGGTTCTGCTTGGTCATGGTCATGCCGCGCGAGCCGATGTTGCCCGCCACGTACACGCGCCCCTGGGCCATGCCGTTGCACGCGCCGTTGCCCGCGTTGCCGTGCACGACGATGTCCGCGCCCGCGTTCAGCCAGCCCACATCGTCCGACGCGGGGCCGAACACTTCCACCGTGGTTCCGGCGCTGCCCAGCGAACCCAGCCGCTGGCCGGACGACCCGCGCACGGCGACGTGCACCGGCTCCTTCTCCGAAATCCACAACCGCCCGCCGATGCCGTGCTGGCCGCAGGCATCCACTTCCACGTGGCGCGCGCCGTCGCGCACCGCGCCTTGCAGGCGTTCCTCGAGTATGCGCGATTCGACGCGCTTTCCGTCTTCCATGCCGCTTACGCGGACCACGTCGCTGGGGGACATACCGTCACTCCGCTGCTGTATGGTTGCCTTTCCGGCGTTGTCT
>JALHHV010000259.1 GCA_022837365.1 Desulfovibrio sp.
TTTGATAGAAAAAAGTGATTTGCCGGGGTGGGTTGCGACGGTTGAGCGGTCAAACGCGGCTGATGGTGCGAATAAAGAATAAAAAGGTGCTATCGTATCAGGGGTAGTGCTACGCGGGCGTCTTGTCCGGGCGAAGCATTTCTGCCCGTGCCCATTGAGGATTTGCCGGGCCGGGCCGCACGCGGCGTGTGCGGATGCTGTGCAGGATCAGGATGAAATGCTTGGACAAGCATTGATACAGGGAAACAATGGGCAAAAAAAACGCCCCGGCCATGTGGCCGGGGCGTTGCTGGTCGTTGACAACGTCTGCTTTTGGACGCCTCCGGCGGCCAAGGACGGCAGCCGTTATGCGAGTCTTCGAGCATTACGGATGGGCCCCTTGGAACCCCGTGTTTTGCATTCTCGTAATGCACGGAGAACACAAATAAGAGTTTTGGGGGGAGAGGGGCCGGGGGAGGAGACCCTTTTCCAAAAGGGCCCCTCCCCCGGAAGAATTTGGGTTTGTCAGCAGTCTGCAACACCCCGGCCACATGGCCGGGGTGTTGCTGGTCGTGATGCAGCCGGGGAGGCGGTGGCGGGGAGGGTGCCCCGGCGCGCGTGTCCGGCTTTTGGTGTCCGGCTCTACTCTCCGTCCGAATCCGCCCTGCGGGCGTGTTCGACTCTATTCGCCGTCCGCCCCCGCCCTGCGGGCGTGTTCGTCCTTGTACAGCTTGTAGGTGACGGAATCGGCCAGGGCCTGCCAGCTTGCCTCTATAATGTTGAACGAGACGCCCACGGTCACCCAGCGGCTGTCGGAATCGCCCGACTCGATGAGCACCCGCACGGTGGAGGCCGTGCCCCCGCCCGTTTCCGCGCCGGTCAGCACGCGCACCTTGAAGTCGAGCAGGCGCATCTCGCTCAGGCGCGGGTAGAAGCCCATCAGGGCCTTGCGCAGGGCGTTGTCCAGCGCGTTCACCGGGCCGCGCCCGGTGGCGGCGGTGTGTTCCGTCACGCCCTCCACGTCCACCATCACCGAGACTTCGGAAACCGGATCCCCCTCGCTGTCGTGCTTGGTTTCCAGCACCCGGAACTGCAACAGCCGGAAGAACTCGCGCACGCCGCGCCGGGCCAGCTTGCGCAGGATCAGCAGTTCCACCGATGCCTCGGCGGCGGCGTAGTCGTAGCCCAGGCTGGCCTTCTTCTTCAGTTCGGTCAGCAGGCCCTTGACCACCGGCTCGTCCTTGTCCAGGTGGAAGCCGAAGCGCCGCGCCAGCGAGACGATGTTGCTGCGTCCGGCCAGTTCGGTGATCAGGATGCGCTGGCGGTTGCCCACCACGTCGGGGCTGATGTGCTCGTACAGCGACGACTTGCGGTTCACCGCGCTGACGTGCACCCCCCCCTTGTGGGCGAAGGCCGAGCGGCCCACGTACGGCTGGCGGCTGAACGGCGGGATGTTGGCCACCTCCGAGACGTAGGCGGCCACCGCCGTGAGCTGTTGCAGCCTCCCCTGGGGCAGGCAGGTGTAGTCCCCACCGAACTTCAGTTCCAGCGTGGGGATGATGGAGCACAGGTTGGCGTTGCCGCAGCGTTCGCCCACCCCGTTGATGGTGCCCTGGATCTGCGAGGCCCCGGCCTGCACCGCCGCGACGGAGTTGGCCACGGCCAGTTCGCAGTCGTTGTGGGCGTGGATGCCCACGGCCGCGCCGGGCAGCGCTTCGCGCACCTCGGCCACGATGCGCGCCACCTCGTGCGGCAGGGTGCCGCCGTTGGTGTCGCACAGCACCAGCACGTCGGCGCCCGCCTCGTGGGCGCGGCGCAGCGCGCTGAGCGCGTAGGCGGCGTTGTGCTTGTACCCGTCGAAGAAGTGCTCCGCGTCGAAGTACACCTCGGACAGCTTCCCCTTCAGGAAGGCCACCGAGTCGCCGATGATCTCCAGGTTGCGCGCGGCGTCCAGGCGCAGGGCCTCGGCCGCGTGCACCTCGCACGACTTGCCGAAGATGGAGGCCACCCGCGCCCCGGATTCCGCGATGGCGCGCAGGTTGGGGTCGCTGTCCGCCGTGAAGTTGGGATGATGCGTGCTGCCGAAGGCGCTGATCATCGCATGCTTCAGGTGGTAGTTCGCTATTTCCTTGAAGAACGCCACGTCCACCGGGTTCGACCCCGGCCACCCGCCCTCGATGCGGTCGATGCCGAGCTCGTCCAGCTTGAGGGCGATCTTCAGCTTGTCGGCCGCCGTGAGGTTGATGTCCTCGGACTGCGAGCCATCGCGCAGGGTGGTGTCGTACAGTTGTATGCGCCGGGTCATGACGGTGGCCCTATGCGTCGCCGAGATCGCGATTCAGGCCGAAGGCGTCGTGCAGGGTGCGCACGGCGAGTTCGGTGTATTTTTCCTCGATGAGGCAGGTAATCTTGATTTCCGACGTGCTGATCATCAGGATGTTGATGTTTTCCGCGTGCAGCGCGGCGAACGCCTTGGCCGCCACGCCGGAATGGTTGCGCATGCCCACGCCGATGGCCGAAACCTTGGCCACCTGGGTGTCGTGCAGCACTTCCTGCGCGCCGGTGCGGCTGCGGATTTCCTCCATCAGCGCCAGGGTCTTCTTCAGGTCCTTGCGGGGCACGGTGAAGGTCATGTCCGTCACGCCGTCGCGGCTGGGGTTCTGGACGATCATGTCCACCAGGATGCCCTGCTGCGACAGCGGGCCGAAGATGGCGGCGGAAACGCCCGGCCTGTCGGGCACGCTGCGCAGGGTCACCCGCGCCTGATCCTTGTCGTATGCTATGCCGGAAACGAGTACGGCTTCCATCTCGCAATCCTCCTGGGTGACCATGGTTCCCGGGGTGTCGGTGAAGGTTGAGCGCACGTGGACGGGCACCTTGTACTTTTTGGCGAACTCCACGGACCGGATTTGCAGCACCTTGGCGCCCATGCTGGCCATTTCCAGCATCTCGTCGTACGAGACGCGGTCCAGCTTGCGGGCGGTGGAGCACAGGTTGGGGTCGGTGGTGTAGACGCCGTCCACGTCGGTGTAGATTTCGCATTCCACGGAGCCCAGGGCGGCGGCCAGCGCCACGGCGCTGGTGTCGGACCCGCCGCGCCCCAGGGTGGTGATGCGCCCTTCGGGCGTCACGCCCTGGAACCCGGCCACCACGATGGCGTCGTGGGTTTCCAGTTCCTTGCGCAGGCGCGTGGCGTCGATGTCCATGATCCGCGCCCGCCCGAAGGCGTCGCTGGTGGTGATGGGCACCTGGAACCCGGCCATGGAGCGGGCCTTGATCCCGGAATCCTTGAGCAGCATGGAGAAGAGCGCCACCGAGACCTGTTCGCCGGTGGCGATGAGGGCGTCCACCTCGGCCGGGTCGGGGTCGGCGGACCATTCGTCGGCCAGGGCCAGCAGGCGGTTGGTTTCGCCCGAGCGGGCGGAAAGCACCACCACCGGCTTGTAGCCGTCGCGCAGCGCCCGCCTGACCTTCTCGCGCACCTGCTTCATGCATTCGAGGTTGGCGACGGACGTGCCGCCGAACTTCTGCACCAGAATACGCATACCGCTTCCTTATCGTGCGTTGTGTCGAGCGTTGTTGGTCGTGCTCCGGGCCGGGGTCCGGCCGCGTCGCTACGTGTTCTCTCGGTCTTTCCGGGCGGCGGCCTGAGTGGCGGGGGCCGCCGCCGTTTACGGCGCCACGAGGTCCGCGACCTCGCGCGCCGTCGCATCCAGTACGCGGCGTGCCGCCTCTCCCCGGGCAATGGCCGTGATGAGCCTGCCGTGCGCGGCTGGCAGCCAGGTAAGCTCCAGCCTGTCGGGGGGCAGCACGTCGGCCGGAAGGCGTTCGGCCCATTCGACGATGACCAGCGCCCGCCGGGGGCCTTCCGTTTCCAGAAGGTCCAGCAGGGCGTCGTCCGCCACCGGCAGGGCGGCGCCGGGCGCCTGCTCCAGCCGGTAGAGGTCGTAATGGGCCGTTTCCGGCCGCGTGGGGTACATGTTGCAAATATTGAAGCTGGGGCTGCTGACCTCGGCGTGTTCGCCGCCCGGCAGGGCCTCCACCAGGCCGCGCACCAGGGTAGTCTTGCCCGCGCCAAGCCCGCCCGACAGCAGCAGGGTGCGCGCGCCGGGCCGGGCCGCAAGGGCCAGCGCCAGGGCGCGCCCCAGGCGCAGGGTGTCGCCGGGGCCGGGCAGCCGCAGGGTCAGGACCGTGTCATCCCGAATGGGCCGGACGGGATTCGCTGGGGCCATGCGCCCGACGGCTACGCCCCCGCAAGGGTGCGCAGCACGTCCTCCTTGCCGATGACGCCCACCAGCCTGCCCGCGTCCACCACGGGCAGGGTGTGGTACTTGGAGTCCACCATCAGGCTGGCCACTTCGTCGATGGGCGTTTGCGGCCCCACGGTGACCGGGTCCGGCGTCATGGCCTGCCCCACGTTGGTGGCGGAGATCTTGCGCATCTCCTCGTCAAGGTCGCTCATGGAGCGCAGGGGGATGAAGCCGTCGAGCACGGTGAACAGCGTGGGCAGGTTCAGCTTCTTGTGCTGGGCGATGAGGTCGCTCTGGCAGATGACGCCGACGAGGGTTCCCTTTCCGTCCACCACGGGCAGGCCGTTGAACTTGCGCTGGATCATGATGCGGGCCGCTTCGGCGATGCCGGTTTCCGGGGTGACGGTGACGGGGGCGGCGGTCATGATGTCCTGGGCTAGCAGCATGGGGAGTGCTCCTTTCGCGCGCGGGGGATGGCGTCGGCGATTTCGCGCGGGGTGTTGCCCCGCGCGGGGTAGTCGTGCAGCAGCAGTTGACCGGCCTTGGCGTGCAGGTACGCGGCAAGGCAGGCGGCCACCTCGGACGGCGCGCCCTGCGCCAGCAGGGCTCCGGCAAGGCCGGAGAGCACGTCGCCCGAACCGGCGACGGCAAGCGTGGGTGCGGCAAGGGGAATGAGGGTGATGGGCCGGTCGCGCCGGGTGACGAGGCTGCCCGCGCCCTTGAGCACGAGCACCCCCGCGCAGTGCGCCGCGAAGGCCCGTGCCGTGGCCGCCCTGCCGCGTTGCACGTCCGCCGTGGTAAGGCCCGCGAGGCGGGCCATTTCGCCGGGGTGGGGGGTAACAATATCTATTTCACGCACCAAATCAAGCGAAACAAGCCCTTCCGCCAGCGGGAACAGGCCGTCGGCGTCGATGACCGCCGGGGGGCGGCCGGGCAGGGCCAGCAGGGCGGAGAGCACCTCGGCCGCCTCGGGCGAGCGGCCCATGCCGGGGCCCACCACCAGCGCGTTGCAGCGCGCCGCCAGCGCCAGCAGGCCGGGCAGGGCGGCGGGGTCCCAGGCGCGGCGTTCGCCCAGGGGCAGGGTCATCACGTCGGGGGTGGCGGCCTTGACCTCTGCGGCGAGGCCGCCGGGGCAGGCCACGGTGACCAGCCCCGCGCCGCCGCGCAGCGCGCCAAGCCCCGCCAGCAGCGGCGCGCCGGTGAGCCCTTCCGACCCGCCCACCACCAGCACATGCCCGGCGGTGCCCTTGTGCATGCAGGGCGCGGGCGCGGGCAGGGCGGCGAGGCAGGCGTCGTCCGGCATGCGGTACGAGGCGGGATGCAGCGCGCGCACCGCCTTCGGGATGCCGATGGGCCGCACGTGCAGGCGGCCCGTGAAGGGGGCGGCCTCGGGCAGGACCAGACCGGGCTTGGCCGCCTCGAAGGTGACGGTGGCGTGGGCGCGCACGGCGTCGGGCCGGGGGCGGCCGGTCAGGCCGCCGAGGCCGGAAGGAATGTCCAGCGCCAGCACCAGGGCCCGGTCGGAAAGCTCGTTGATGGCGGCCACCAGCCCCGCTTCCCGTTCCCGGAGGGTCCCGGTGAAGCCGGTGCCCAGCAGGCCGTCCACGACGACGTGCGGCGTGAGCCAGCGCGGGTCGGGCAGGCTGCGCGGCCATGCCCCGGCGGGGCGGAAGGGCACGCCGCAGCGTTTGGCGAGGCGGGCGTGATATCCCGCCGCGCCGCGATACCCGCCAAGGGGGCGGGTGTGCAGCACCAGCACTTCGGCCCCGGCGTCCAGCAGGTGGCGGGCCAGGGCGGCCGCGTCGCCGCCGTTGTTGCCGCCGCCCATGAACAGCAGCACCCGCAGGCCGGAAAGGGAGAAGGGGGCGGCAGAGGAGGGAGCGGTTGGCGCACCGGTCTGGCCTGCACGGCCCGCCCTGTCGGCCAGTTCCGCGCGCAGCACGTGCAGCGCCTCGCGGCTGGCGTTTTCCATCAGCAGTTCTTCGCGCAGGCCGAAGTCGGCCATGGCGGCGCGGTCCCACCCGGCCATCTCTTCCGGGGCGGGCAGGTCCACGTACTCCAGGCGCCAGCGGTCAGGTCTGTCGTTCGGGGTCATGGAAGGCTCCTGTCGGCCGTGGGTCAGCGAGACGTGGGCGGTGGTGGCGCCCAGCGCGGCGAAGCGGTCGGCGGCCTTGCCGTGCAGCACCAGCCGGGGTTGCCCGGTGGGCAGGGGGCGCACCTCGATGTCGCGCGGGCCGATGCCCTGCGAAAAACCGGTGCCCAGCGCCTTGACAGCGGCTTCCTTGGCGGCGAAACGCGCGGCCAGGAAGGCCACGGGCGCGGCGGGCAGGCAGGCCAGTTCGGCCGGGTGCAGCACGCGCGCGGCAAAGCGGCGGCCGTGGCGTTCCCAGGCCCTGGCGATGCGGGAAAGCTCCGCGACGTCGATGCCGAGGCCCACGATCATGCGGCGTCCTCCGGTCCTTGCAACATGAGGATACGCCCGTCAGGCCGGAAACCGGGCAATGATGGCGGCCATGTCGGCCACGGCCCGCTCGAACCCGGTCAGCACCGCGCGCGCGACGATGGAATGGCCGATGGAGAACTCGCTGATGCCCGGCACTTCCGCGAAATCGTAGATGTTGTCGTAGTTCAGGCCGTGCCCCAGGTTGACGGAAAGGCCCAGCGACCGGGCAAGGCCGATGGCCCGCACGATCTTGTCCCGCTCGGCCCGTTGGGCGGCGCGGGTGGGGGCGTCGGCGAAGTGGCCGGTGTGCAGTTCGATGTACGGGCAGCCGATGGCGGCGGCGGCGCGCACCTGGGCCTCGTCCGCCTCGATGAACAGGCTGGACAGGATGCCCGCTGCGTGGACGGGGGCGAGGTAGTCCTTCAGGAACGCCTCGCGCCCGGCCACGGCAAGGCCGCCCTCGGTGGTCAACTCCTCGCGCTTTTCGGGCACCAGGCAGACCATGTGCGGCTGGCGGGTCTCGCAGGACAGGGCGATGGACCGCATCTCTTCGGTGGCGGCCATTTCCAGGTGCAGGCGGGTCTTCAGGGTGCGGGCCATCAGTTCCACGTCGTGGTCCTGGATGTGGCGGCGGTCTTCGCGCAGGTGCACGATGATGCCGCGCGCGCCCGCCAGTTCCGCCATGTGGGCGGCGGTGAGCGGGTCCGGCTCCTTGCCGAGGCGTTGCTGGCGCAGGGTGGCGACGTGGTCCACGTTGATGACGAGAACGGGCATGGCGGCTCCTTGGGGTGAACATACCGAATGTGCGGGATTTTCACACCCCTGCGGGCGCGAAGTCAAGGGCGCGCTGTTTGGGGCACGTTGTTCGGGGTCTGCTGGCCGGGGCGCGCAGGGGGACGAGGCTGGGAAGAGAGCGTCACTGGCCTCTCCGTTGACGAACGGCGGGCCACCGATGTAGGGCAGGGTGCGTATATAAGATGACCGCTCGAACAGTGCGCGGCCGCTTCGCCATTTTCCGAACATCCGCATATCCTGCACGAAACATAACGAGGATCGCATGAACGTCTGCATCGTCGGCACCGGCTACGTCGGCCTGGTCAGCGCCGCCTGCTTTGCCGAAATGGGCAACAACGTCTGCTGCGTGGACGTGAATCCCGCCGTGGTGGAAACCCTGACCGCCGGAAAGGTACACATCTACGAACCCGGCCTCGAAGACCTGGTGCGCCGCAACCACGCGGAAGGCCGCCTTGTCTTCACCACCAGCCTGGAACAGGGCCTTGCGCGCGCCCAGTTCGTGTTCATCACCGTGGGCACCCCCTCGCGCGACGACGGCTCGTGCGACCTGTCCTTCGTGGACCAGGTGGCCCGCGAGATCGGCCGCCTGATGCACCGTCCGCTCATCGTGGTGGACAAGTCCACCGTGCCGGTGGGCACCGCCGACCGGGTGCGCGGGCTGATCCGCGAGGAATTGGCCGCGCGCGGCGCGGACATCGCCTTCGACGTGGTGTCCAACCCCGAATTCCTCAAGGAAGGCGACGCGGTGAACGACTTCATGAAGCCGGACCGCGTGGTCGTCGGCACGGAAGACGAGCGCTCGGCCGAATACCTGCGCCAGCTCTACGCGCCCTTCGCCCGCAGCCGCGACAAGCTCATCGTCATGGGCACCCGCAGCGCGGAAATGACCAAGTACGCCGCCAACTGCATGCTGGCCACCAAGATTTCGTTCATCAACGAGATCGCGGGCATCTGCGAAAAGGTGGGGGCCGACGTGCGCGAGGTGCGCATCGGCATCGGCTCGGACCAGCGCATCGGCTACCATTTCATCTACCCCGGCGTGGGCTACGGCGGCTCGTGCTTTCCCAAGGACGTCAAGGCGCTGATCCACACCGCGCGCGAAGCCGGGGCCGTTCCCCAGCTGCTGGACGCCGTGGAGGACGTGAACGCCCGCCAGAAGGTCTCCATGGCCCGGCGCATCCGCGATTACTTCGCGCCGCAGGGCGGGGTGGCGGGCAAGACGCTGGCCCTGTGGGGCCTGGCCTTCAAGGCCAACACCGACGACATGCGCGAGGCGGCGGCCCTGTCCATCATCGCCGACCTGACCGCCCACGGCATGCGCGTGCGGGCCTTCGACCCGGTGGCGTCGGAAAACGCGGCCAGGCTCATCGGCGACAACCCGCTGGTGGAGATCGTGCCCGAACAGTACGAAGCCTGCCGGGGCGCGCAGGCGCTGCTGGTGGTCACCGAGTGGAACCAGTTCCGCAACCCCGA
>JALHHV010000260.1 GCA_022837365.1 Desulfovibrio sp.
AGGCCGCGCTGGTGGAGCGGGCGGCGGCGCACGGGGTGCGGGTGTATCCGGCATCGCCGTTCTGGGCGGATGCGCGGCGGTACCCGGGCAACTGCCTGTTCATCGGGTACGGCATGCTGTCCGAGGCGGACATCGCGGCGGCCCTGGAACGTTTGCGGCAGGCGTGGTTTCCGGCCACCGCGGTGCGGGGTTGACGCGGCGTCCGCCGTTCGTAAGATGCGGAGGCGACTCCCGGATTTTTCCGGGGTGGCGGCATCCCGCCCGGCGGGCCGGTGCCACCCACGATTACGCAAAGGAGGGCACATGCCCCATACCGAACATGTGCAACAGATATGGCGCAACGTGGATGCCGTGCGGCGCCAGGCGCCCCTGGTGCACAGCATCACCAACTTCGTGGTCATGAACGTCACCGCCAACGCGCTGCTGGCCGCCGGGGCCTCGCCCATCATGGCCCACGCCCGCGAGGAGATGGCGGAACTGGTGAACATGGTCTCCGCGCTGGTGCTGAACATCGGCACCCTGAGCGCGCCGTGGATCGATAGCATGTTCCTGGCCGGGGCCGCCGCGCGCGAGCGGGGCATCCCCGTGGTGCTCGACCCGGTGGGCGCGGGCGCGTCCACCCTGCGCACCACCACCGCCGCGCAGCTCATGGAGCGGGTGCGCCCGGTCATCGTGCGCGGCAACGGCTCGGAAATCATGGCCCTGGCCGGTGCGGCGGGGGCCACGCGCGGGGTGGATTCCACCCGCGACGCGCACGCCGCCGCCGATTCGGCGCGGGCCCTGTCGCGCCGCCACCGCTGCGTCACCGTGGTCAGCGGCCCGGTGGACCTGGTCACCGACGGCGACGAGGTGGTGCTGGTCACCGGCGGGCACGAGTTGATGCCCCGCGTCACCGGCATGGGGTGCGTGGCCACGGTGCTGGTGGCCGCCCACGCCGCCGTGGCCGCCAGCCCGCTGGAAGGCGCGGTGAGCGGCATGGCCGCCATGTCCGCCGCCGGGGGCATGGCGGCGGAGCGCGCCGCCGGGCCGGGCAGCTTCGCCATGCATTTCATGGACGCGCTGTACACCCTGTCGGAGCAGGACGTCCGGGCCCGCGTGCGGGTGAGCCGCCCGTGAGCGGGCTCCGCCGCGACGCGGACTACGGGGTGTACCTGGTCACCGACCGCGCGCTGTGCCGGGGCCGCGCCCTGCCGGACGTGGTCATGGCGGCCGTGGCGGGCGGCGTCACGGTGGTGCAGTTGCGCGAAAAGCACGCGGACACGCGCGAGTTCGTGGAACTGGCCCGCGCGTTGAAGGCGCTGCTGGCCCCGCGCGGTGTGCCCCTGCTGATCAACGACCGGGTGGACGTGGCCCTGGCCTGCGGCGCGGACGGCGTGCACGTGGGGCAGGGCGACATGCACCCCGCCGACGTGCGGGCCCTGCTGGGCCAGGCGGCCCTCATCGGCCTGTCCGTGGAGACCATGGAGCAGGCGCGCGAGGCGGAAACGCTGGACGTGGACTATCTGGGAGTGAGCCCGGTGTTCGCCACCCCCACCAAGGCGGACACCGCGTTGCCGTGGGGGCTGGACGGCCTTGCCCGGCTGCGCGCGGCCACGGGGCGCACGCTGGTGGCCATCGGCGGCATCGGCGCGGCCAACGCGGCCTCGGTGCTGGCGGCCGGGGCCGACGGACTGGCCGTGGTCTCGGCCGTGTGCGCGGCCGACGATCCCCGGCGGGCGGCGGCGGAACTGCGCGGCGCGGTGCGGGCGGTCAGGGGATGGTAGGGACGGTAGGGATGGTAGGAATGGCGGGCTGGCGGACGGGTGCCGCCCCCGGCGATGGAAGACCGGACGGGTCAACGGATCGGCTGGATTGGACCGGACGGGCATCGACGACCGGAACAACGAAGGAGGAGCCATGCGCATTGCCGTGGCGGCGGACGGGCCCCGGCCCGACAGCAACGTGGAGCCGGTGTTCGGCCGGGCGGAATGGTTCGTGGTGACCGATACGGAGACCGAGGGCGTCATCGCCGTGCGCAACGCGCACCGCGACGACCGCGAGGATGCCGGGCGCTCGGTGGCGCAACTGCTGGCCGCCGCGCGGGCCACGGTGGTGCTGTGCGGCGAGTGCGGCCCCAAGGCGCGGCTGGCCCTGGCCGATGCGGGCATCGAGGTGCTGGCGGCCAGCAGTGGGCTGGTCAGCGAGGCGGTGGCCCGCTACCGGGAACTTATCGGCAACGTGCCCCGGCAGTAGGCGGGCGGTCATCCGGGCGGCGTCCGCCCGGACAGCCTACGAGAACACGAACTGCTCGGTCTCCACGCCGCCGGTGTCCACCCCGAAGGCGCGCAGTTCGGCCAGCACGTGCTGCTGCATGGGGCCGGGACCGCACAGGTAGAACGAGGCCGTGGCCGACTGCACGTGGCGGGCCAGCATGTCGCGCGAGAGGTGCCCCTTTTCGAAGAACACGGCGGGCAGTTCCGGGTCGGCGTAATGGTGCGGGCTGGTCTCGCGCGTGAGCACGTGCACCACGGTCAGGTCCAGCCGCCGGGTCATGGCTTCCAGTTCTCCGGCGGCAAAGGCGTCGCCGTAGGTCTTGTTGGACCAGAACAGCACCACCCGGTTGGTGGCTCCGGTCTGGTCGAAGCTGCGCAGCACGCTGAGAAACGGCGTGATGCCCACCCCGCCCGCGATGAGCACGATCTGCTCCTGCCGTTCGATGTCGCGGCAGAACACCCCGTAGGGTCCGGCACAGCGCACCTCGTCGCCGTCGCGCAGGCCGGGCACCAGTTCCGACGTGAAGCGCCCCTTGCCCCGGATGGTCAGCCGCACGGTATCGCCGGGCGCGGCGGCGATGGTGAAGGGGTGGGCCTCGCTCCAGCCGTCCTCCTCCATCACCCGCAGGGTGGCGAACTGCCCGGGGCGGAACGTGCGGAAACGCTCATCGTCGCCCGTGTCGATATACACGGAGGTGGTGTTGTCGTTCTCGCGCACGGTGCGCACGATGCGGGCCTTGCGGGTGCGGGAATCGTCGCTCATGTGTCGCTCCTTGGGCGGTCGGCCCCGGCGGATGCGCCGATGCCGTCGGCCCATGCCGGGCCGGACCGTAGTTTCGCCCATGGCGGCGGGCATGACAAGCGGGGCGTGTCCGGTGCGGCGTAAATATCACCGCCGGACGCCGTGGCCGCGCGTTGCGGGCAGGCGGCGCGCCGTCTCAGCGCCCGCGCAGCCCCAGCGTCTTCATGCGCGATTGCAGGGTGGTGGGTGGAATGCCCAGCAGTTCCGCCGCGCCGCCGGGGCCATGCACGCGGCCCCCGGCCGTGGGGCGTCCGGCTCCCCGGTTTCCACGCCCGCGCCGGTGGCGTCGGGTCCGCCCCGGCCCAGTCCGGCACGGCCCTGTCCGGCCCTGTCCTGTCCGGCTCCCCCCGCATGGCCGGGTGCGCCGGACGCGGATGCCGCCGGGCCGGTCACGGGCGCGGGAGCCTGCCATCCGGCCCCCGGCCTGCCGGGCGCGCCGCCATCCGGCGGCAGGTCCAGCACCAGCCGCCCCCCTTCGGCCATGATCACCCCGCGCTCGATGACGTTCTGCAACTCGCGCACGTTGCCCGGCCACGGGTA
>JALHHV010000002.1:0-499 GCA_022837365.1 Desulfovibrio sp.
CCCCAGGTGCTCACAACACCTTTTCCACAGGCGGACCGCCGCCGACACTGCGGGGTTGTGCTTGCGTTGCAGGCACGACCGTCTTCTCGCGCGTACGTGTCGGGAGTGCGGAGAATACAATACCCCGCAAGGGGGAATAATCCCGCCGTCCTGTGGCGGTTGTGAGCTCCCGGCAATCTGCGCGGCCGGGGATGTCCCTCCGGGCAGTTGCCTACCCGCAACGCCGGAGGGCTTGTCATGTCGGAACACCCCGCACCCTACGGGCCGGACGCCAAGGTACAGTTGGCCCGCATCCTTGAGGCCACCGGGTGCCGTTCCCGGACCGAACTGGCCGAACTGCTGGGCATCTCGCTGGCGGCAGTGGCCAGGGCCAAGAAAAGCGACGGGATCCCCGCGGACTGGCTGGTCCGGCTGACGCGGCTGGGCATCAATTCCGACTGGATCGTCACCGGCATCGGCCCCCGCTACATGCCGTCCGGCCATGGCTCCGGGGAACAGG
>JALHHV010000002.1:529-20985 GCA_022837365.1 Desulfovibrio sp.
CAGCTTCCCATGCCTCTGGCAATGAAAAACGGGGCGGACCATGCGGTCCGCCCCGTTTCGGGTACGTGCTATGAAGGGCGTCGCCGGTTACTCGGCGGCCTTCTTCTCTTCCGCCGGAGCGGCGGCGGCGGGCTGGTGGGTCAGTTCGATGACCGCCAGCGGGGCGCAGTCGCCCTTGCGGGGCAGGCCCAGCTTCACCACGCGGGTGAAGCCGCCGGACACGCCGGAGAAGGCGGGGCCGATGTCGTCGAACAGGCGCTTGACCAGCTGGTGCGAACCCAGCACGTCGTACGCCAGGCGGCGGGAGTGCAGGTCGTTGCGCAGGGCCAGGGTGATCAGCGGCTCGACGATGCGACGCAGTTCCTTGGCCTTGGTCTCGGTCGTGCGGATCTTGCCGTAAGTCAGCAGGGCCTTGGCCATGTTGCGGAACAGGGCCTTCCGGTGGGACGGCGTCCTGCCCAGCTTCTTGCCGGAATTGCTATGCCTCATTTTGCTGCTTCCTCTTCCATTCCTGGTATTTCTTCTCGAAGCCGTCGACCTTCATGCCGAAGTCCAGGGTCATGTCGGACAGCACGCGCTTGATTTCATCCAGCGACTTGCGGCCGAAGTTCTTGGTCTTCAGCATTTCGTTCTCGGACTTCTGGACCAGTTCGCCCACCAGGGTGATGTTGGCGCTCTTCAGGCAGTTGGTGGCGCGCACGGACAGTTCGAGTTCGTCGATCCCCTTGAACAGGTTTTCGTTGACGTCGCTGCTGCCCGACGAGTTGCCGGAGCTTTCGCCCGAAATGCGCTCATCGAAGTTGATGAAGACGGATATCTGGTCCTTGATGATCTTGGCGCTGTACGCAATCGCATCCTCGGGGGTCACGGAACCGTCGGTCCAGACCTCGATGATGAGCTTGTCGTAGTTGGTCATCTGGCCGACGCGAGCCTGCTCCACCGTGTAGGCGACCTTGCGGACCGGGGCGAAGCTGGAGTCCAGCTTGATCAGGCCGATCTCCTCGCTGAGGCCCTCGTGCATGTCGGCGGGCACGTAGCCCTTGCCCATGCGCACCTCGAACTCGAAGGTGAGTTCCAGGTCTTCGGTCAGCGTGGCGATGTGCAGGTCGGGGTTGAGGACCATCACGTGCTGGTTGGTCTTGATGTCGCCGGCCTTCACCGCGCCCTTCTTGTTCACGGAAAGCTCCAGGAACTGGGGCTCGTCCGTGTCCATGGCAAGACGCACCTGCTTCAGGTTGAGGACGATGTCGGTCACGTCCTCGAGCACGCCGGGAACGGTGGTGAACTCGTGCTGCACGCCCGAGACCTTCACCGAGACGAACGCCGCGCCCTGAAGCGACGACAGCAGAACCCGGCGCAGCGCGTTGCCGATGGTGGTGCCATAGCCACGTTCCAGCGGTTCGCACACGAACTTGCCGTACATGGCATCGGCCGGGTCGCTGTCCCGGGTGATCTGCTCGGGCTTCACGAGCTCCGACCAGTTCCGGGTGTTGATAAGCCTGTCGCCTTGTTTGATGAGCATGCTCACACCCGCTTATTTGGAGTAAAGCTCGACAATCAGGTGTTCGTTGATCGGGAACTGAATGTCTTCGCGCTGCGGCAGGGCCTTGACCATGCCCTTGAAGTTCGGGCCGTCCACTTCGAGCCACGAGGGGCAGCCGCGGCGGGCGATGACTTCCTGGGCTTCGGCGATCACGGGGATCTTGCGGCTGGCTTCGGGCACTTCGATGGTATCGCCCACGCGCACCTGCAACGAGGGGATGTTCACCTTGCGGCCGTTCAGCGTGAAGATGCCGTGGCGCACCAGCTGGCGCGCCTGCTGGCGCGAGTTGGCGAAGCCGAGACGGTAGATCACGTTGTCGAGACGGCGTTCGAGAATGGCCAGCAGGTTGGCGCCGGTCACGCCCTTGGTCATGTCGGCCTTGTGGAAGTAGCCGCGGAACTGGCGTTCAAGAACGCCGTACACGCGACGGACCTTCTGCTTCTCGCGCAGCTGGACGGCGTAGTCGCTCACCTTCTTGCGGGCGCGGCCATGCTGGCCGGGCGCGTAGGGGCGACGGTCGTAGGCGCACTTGTCGGTGTAGCAGCGGTCGCCCTTGAGGAAAAGCTTGGTGCCTTCACGCCGGCACAGCCGGCACTTTGCGTCATTGTACTTAGCCAAGGCTGGATCCTCCTAACTAGACGCGGCGCCGCTTGGGCGGGCGGCAGCCGTTGTGGGGAATCGGGGTGATGTCACGGATGAAGGCGACCTTGAAGCCCGCGGCGTTGACGGCGCGCATGGCGGCTTCACGGCCGGAGCCGGGGCCCTTGACGTAGATGCCCACGGTACGCATGCCGTGATCCTGGGCACGCTTGGCCGCCTGTTCGGCAGCCACCTGCGCGGCGAACGGGGTGCTCTTGCGCGAGCCCTTGAAACCGCTCTGCCCGGCGCTGGCCCAGCTGATGGTGTTTCCCCGCGTGTCCGTGAAGGTCACGATGGTGTTGTTGAACGTCGCCTGAATGTGAACGATCCCGACCGGGACGTTCTTCTTCTCTTTCTTTTTGACCGTACGCTTGGGTCTTGCCATGACTTACTCTCTGCGGACTAGAATTAGGGGCTTGCAGCCGGAACCTCAAAACGAGCTCAGTCATGACAGAGCCGTGCCGCGCTGGTCACCGGGAAATTTTGCATGCCCTGGCGACGCAGGTGAGATTCCACGCCTTTGTGCTAGCCTTGGATTACTTCTTCTTGCCGACGGCGCCGCGACGGGGCCCCTTGCGGGTGCGGGCGTTGGTGTGGGTGCGCTGACCATGCACCGGCAGACCGCGACGATGGCGCAGGCCGCGGTAGCAGCCGATGTCCATCAGACGCTTGATGTTGCTGGAAATCTCGCGACGGAGATCGCCTTCAACCTTGTGGTTCTGCTCGAGTTCCTTACGGATTTCGTTGACTTCGTCGGCGCTCAGGTCGTCGATGTTCCGGCTCCAGTCGACGCCGGTAACATCCAGGATCTGAAGCGCGGTAGTCCGCCCGATACCGTAGATATAGGTAAGGGCGATGTCAACGCGCTTGCCACGGGGCAGATCGACACCTGCAATTCTGGCCACTGTTTACTCCTGACGGCTTAGCCCTGGCGCTGCTTGTGCCGGGGGTTGTCGCAAATGACCCTGAGAATGCCCCGGCGGCGGATGACCTTGCACTTGGGGCACATCTTCTTGACGGAAGGCCTGACTTTCATGTTCGACTCCGTTGTTTGTCTTTGACCCGACATGACGGAAGAGCAACGTCGGAACAGGGGTGCATATCACCCCCACCGGCGCCCGTCAACCGGCAAGTCGCGCCGCCTCTGCCTGCGACAGGCTGAGAATGATCGGCCCGTCCGGCGTGATGGCCACGCTGTGTTCGAAGTGGGCCGACAGCTTGCGGTCGCGGGTGACCGCCGTCCAGTTGTCGGCGAGGATTTCGACCTCGTACGTCCCCACCGTGACCATCGGTTCGATGGCCAGCACCATGCCCGGCTTCAGGGGCACGCCCTGCATGCCGCGCGGCACGAAGTTGGGGATCTCGGGCTTCTCGTGCAGCGAACGGCCGATGCCGTGCCCCACGAACCTGCGCACCACCCCGAACCCGGCCGCCTCGACGTGCCGCTGCACGGCCGCCGAGATGTCGTACAGGGTGTTGCCCACCCGCGCCTCGGCGATGCCCTCGAAGAGGGATTCGCGGGTCACGCGGATGAGGCGCGCGGCCTCGTCGCTCACGGTCCCCACCGGGTAGGTGCGGGCCGAGTCGCCGTAGAAGCCGTCGTACACGACGCCCATGTCAAAGCTGACGATGTCCCCTTCCTGGAGAATCCGCTTGGCCGAGGGAAAGCCGTGCACCACCTCTTCGTTCACCGAGCAGCACAGGGCGAACGGAAACCCGTGGTAGCCCTGGAAGGCCGGACGGACGCCGTGCTTGCGGCATTCCGCCTGGGCCAGCTCCTCGAAATGCATCGTCGGGACGCCCGGGCGCACGTTTTCGCCCAGGACGTCCAGTATCGCGGCAACGATTCGATTGGCCTCCCGAAGGAGGCCAATCTCGTTGTCGTTCTTGATGAAGACACCGCGAAACTTCTTCAACTCACTGCCGTCCCTTGATGCGGGTCTTGTTCATGAGACCCTCGTACTGCCGTGAGATCAGGTGCGATTCCACCTGGGACATGAAGTCCATGGCCACGCCCACCAGAATCAGCACGCTGGTGCCGCCGAAGTAGAACGGCACGTTGAACTGCGCGATGAGGATCATGGGCAGGACGCAGATCGCGGATATGTAGATGGCCCCCCAGATGGTCATCCGGGTGAGCACCCTGTCGATGTACTGCCGGGTCTTGTCCCCGGGGCGGATGCCGGGAATGAACCCGCCGCCCTTCTTCAGGTTTTCGGCGATGTCCTTCGGATCGAAGATGATCGCCGTGTAGAAGAAGCAGAAGAACACGATGAGGCTGATGAACAGGATGTTGTACATCACCGTGTGCGGCGCGAACCACGCGGCCACCTTCTGCAACGTCTCGTTGGCCGAGAAGCTGGCGATGGTCGCGGGGAACAGCAGCAGCGACGAGGCGAAGATGGGCGGAATGACGCCCGCCGTGTTGATGCGCAGCGGCAGGTGCGTGCTCTGCCCGCCGAACATCTTACGGCCCACCTGCCGCTTGGCGTAATGGATGGGGATGCGCCGCTGCCCGCGTTCCATGAACACGATGCAGCCGAGCACCACCGCCATCAGCGCCAGCACCAGGATCGCCGTGAACACGCTCATGTCGCCGGCCTTGATGAGCTGGCCAGACTTGACGATGCCGCCGGGGATACCGGCGACGATGCCCGAGAAGATGATCAGCGAAATGCCGTTGCCGATGCCCTTCTCGGTGATCTGTTCGCCAAGCCACATGATCAGCACGGTGCCGGCGGTCAGGGTTGCGATGGTGATCATCCGGAAGGCCCAGCCCGCCTCCAGCACCACGGGCGCGCCCGCGGGGCTGTGCATGTTCTCAAGGCCCACGGCGATGCCGAAGCCCTGGATCACGGTGATCAGCACCGTGGCGTAGCGGGTGTACTGGGTGATCTTCCGGCGGCCCGCCGCCCCTTCCTCCTTGGCCATCCGCTTCAGTTCAGGGCTTACGACCTGCAGAAGCTGGATGATGATGGAGGCCGAGATGTAGGGCATGATGCCGAGGGCGAACACCGACAGATTGCGGAGCCCGCCCCCGGAGAACATGTCGAAGAGGCCGAAAAGGGTGTTCTGGACGCTGGCGAAGAAGTCGGCCAGCGCTCCGGAATCCACCCCGGGGACCGGGACGTGAACCCCGATGCGGTATGCGGCCAGCAACAGGAACGTCCAGATGAGCTTCCTGCGAAGCTCGGGCAGACGCGCCAGGTTTTCTACACCACTAAGCGCCACGGCTTACCCTTCCAGTGCCTTGGCTTCGCCACCGGCGTTGCGGATCTTCTCGGCGGCGGAGGCGCTGAACTTGTGCGCTTCCACCGTAAGGGCCACGCTGACCTCGCCCACGCCCAGGATCTTCACCGACGCGCCGGCCTTGCACAGGCCGCGTTCGTAGATGTCTTCCAGGGTGATGTCGGTCTTGCCTTCGAAGGCCGCCACCAGGCGATCGAGGTTGATCACCTCGTAGGTGGCCTTGAAGGGCGCGTTCTTGAAGCCGCGCTTGGGCAGACGGCGCTGGAGCGGCATCTGGCCGCCTTCGAAACCGGGGCGTACGCCGCCGCCTGCGCGGGCGTTCTGCCCTTTGTTACCCTTGCCGGAGGTGCAGCCGAGCCCCGAACCGGAACCGCGGCCCACGCGCTTGCGCGATGCCCGTTCCTCGGCGAACGGATAGAGTTCGTGCAGTCTCATTATTCACTGACCTCGACCAGGTGCTTGACTTCGGCGATCATGCCGCGGATGGCGGCATTGTCCTCAAACGACTTCTCGCAACGGATCTTCCGCAGGCCAAGCGCGTCAAGAACCTTGCGCTGCTTGGGTTTGCAGCCGATCCAGCTGCGTACGAGCTTCACCTTGATCATGATTGCGTCCCTACTTTCTGGGCGCTTCGAGCTTCATGCCGCGAAGCTGGCTCACGTACTCTGCGCTGCGCAACGAGGTAAGCCCCGCCATGGTGGCGCGCAGCACGTTGTGCGGGTTGTTGGTGCCGATGGCCTTGGCAAGCACGTCGGTCACGCCCACGGCTTCCATGACGGCGCGCACGGCACCACCGGCGATGATGCCGGTACCCTTGGAGGCGGGCTTCAGCATGACGCAGCCGGCGCCGAACTCGCCCTGGATTTCGTACGGAAGGGTGCCGTCCACCAGCGGAATCTGGACCATGTCCTTCTTCGCGCGTTCGGTGGCCTTGCGCAGGGCTTCCGGCACTTCCTGGGCCTTGCCGAGGCCGAAGCCCACGGCGCCCTTGCCGTCGCCCACGACAACGAGGGCGCTGAAGCTGAAGCGGCGGCCGCCCTTCACAACCTTGGCAACTCGGTTAAGGTAGACGATCTTCTCTACCAACCCGAACTCATTCTGTTCCATGCCAGTACCTACCACCCGTTAGAATTCCAGGCCGCCCTCACGGGCACCGTCGGCAACAGCCTTGATGCGCCCGTGATAGAGGTAGCCGTTACGGTCGAACACCACGCGCTTGATGCTCTTCTCGCCAGCAAGACGCGCGATTTCCTTGCCCACCAGTTCCGCCCCGGCCTTGTTGCAGTGCGCTCCGGCCTGGGCCTTGCCGATGGCAAGGGTGGAGGTGGCAACAAGCGTGGCACCGGTGGCGTCGTCCACGATCTGGGCGTAGACATGCAGGTTCGAGCGGTAGACAACCAGCCGGGGACGCTCGGCGCTTCCGGCGATCTTCTTGCGAATGCGGACCTTGCGCCGCTTTCTGGCATCGTTCTTGGTCATCGTCATTTTCTCATACCTGCCTATTTGCCACCAGACTTGCCGGCCTTGCGGCGAATCTGCTCGTTGTCGTACTTGATGCCCTTGCCCTTGTAGGGTTCGGGCTTACGCACGCGGCGGATGCGTGCGGCGATCTCGCCGACCACTTCCTTGCTGATGCCCGAGATGGTCAGCTTCTGGCCTTCCACCTTGGCTTCGACGCCTTCGGGCATCTCCATGATCACCGGGTGCGAGAAACCGACCGCGAGTTCCACCAGGTTGCCCTTGACGGCGACCTTGTAGCCGACGCCGATGACTTCCAGGGTCTTGGAGAAGCCCTTGGTCACGCCCTGGATGCAGTTGGCGAGCAGGGTGCGGCGCAGGCCGTGCTGAGCACGGGCGGTGCGGGTTTCGGCGGTGCGGGTGATGACGACGTGGCCGTCTTCCACCGCGTAGTTCAGTTCAGCATGGGTAGGGGTGACGAGCACGCCCTTCGGGCCCTTGACCTCCACGGCTTCGGTCCCGACCTTCACTTCGACGCCGGAAGGAATGGCGATGGGGAGTTTACCGATTCGCGACATGTCCGTACCCTACCAGATTTCGCAGAGCAGTTCGCCGCCGACCTTGCGGTCGCGGGCCTGCGTGCCCGCAAGGACACCGCTGGAGGTGGACAGGATGCAGATGCCGAGCCCGTTCTGGACCTTGGGGATGTCGGTGGAGCCGACATACACCCGGCGGCCGGGCTTGCTCACCCGCTTGAGGCCGGAGATGACCGGCTTGCCTTTGAAATACTTGAGGGAGATCTTGATCTCGGCCTCTTCCACCGCCACGTCTTCGACGTAACCTTCCTGCTTCAGGATGACGGCGATGGATTCCTTGATCTTCGAGCGCGGCACACTCACTTCCTTGTGCAGGGCCAAGTGTGCGTTGCGGATACGCGTGAGCATATCAGCAATAGGATCAGTCAGCATTCCTTACTCCTTGGTGACTTACCAGCTCGACTTGCGAACGCCGGGCAGTTCGCCGCGCAGGGCCATGTTGCGGAAGCAGATACGGCAAAGACCGAACTTGCGCATGTAGGCACGCGGGCGGCCGCAGACCGGACAACGGTTGTAGGCGCGGGCGGAGAACTTGGGCTTGCGCTGCGCCTTCACTTCAAGCGATGTACGAGACAAAGCCGTTTCTCCTTACTTCTTGAAAGGCATGCCGAGCTGGTCGAGCAGCAGCTTGCCTTCCTTGTCCGTCTGGGCAGTGGTAACGATCGTGATGTTCATCCCCTTGGGGTTGTCAACGCGATCCACTTCCAGCTCGGGGAAAATGGTGTGTTCCTTGATGCCCAGGGTAAAATTGCCCCGGCCATCGAAGCCACGGTCCGGAATCCCTCTGAAGTCGCGCACGCGGGGCAGCGCGAAGTTCATCAGCTTGTCCAGGAAGTCCCACATGCGTTCCTTGCGCAGCGTCACGCGGCAGCCGATGGGCATGCCTTCGCGCAGCTTGAACGACGCGATGGACTTCTTCGCACGGGTCACGACGGCCTTCTGCCCGGCGATGGCGGTCAACTCCTTGATGGCTTCTTCCATCAACTTGTTGTTCTGGCTCGCGGCGCCGAGGCCGATATTCAGAGAGACTTTCTCAATCCCGGGAACCTGCATCGAAGAAGTGTAGTTGAACTCCTTCTGCAATACCGGAACCACTTTCTCGCGGTATATCTGTTCAAGACGCGTCATCGTCTCTCACCCTATCCGATGATTTCGTTGCACTTCTTGCAGAAGCGAACTTTCTTGCCGTCCTCGGTGTAGCGGTAGCCCACCTTGGTGGCCTTGGCGCACGCATCGCACATCACCATCACGTTGGAGATGTCTACAGGCATCTCCTTCTCGATGATCCCGCCCGGCTGCTGCCGGTACGGATTGGCGCGCATGTGGCGCTTGACCATGTTGACCTTCTCGACAAGTACGCCGTCCTTCTTGCGAAGAACCTTCAGCACCTTGCCGATCTTGCCTTTGTCCTTGCCGGCGATGACGACCACTTTGTCGTCCTTGCGGATGCGGAACTGTTTCATTTCTGGGCTCCTAGAGCACTTCGGGCGCCAGCGAGACGATCTTCATGAAGTTCTTGCCGCGCAGTTCGCGGGCAACGGGGCCGAAGATGCGGGTGCCCACCGGCTCGCCCTGCTTGTTCAGCAGAACGGCCGCATTGGAATCGAACTTGATGTACGAACCGTCGACGCGGCGGACTTCCTTGCGGGTGCGCACGATGACGGCCTGCATCACGTCGCCCTTCTTCACCTTGCAGTGCGGCAGGGCTTCCTTCACGGAAACGACGACGATGTCGCCCACGGTGGCGTAGCGGCGCTTGGAGCCGCCGAGCACCTTGATGCACGCGACCTTCTTCGCACCGGAATTGTCCGCCACCTGCAGCGTGGATTCTACCTGGATCATCGCAAACCCCTACACGGCTTTTTCGAGAATGGAGACCAGATGCCAGCGCTTGTTGCGGCTGAGCGGACGGTACTCGATGATCTTCACCTTGTCGCCGACGCCGCACTCGTTCTGGGGATCGTGAGCGGTGAACTTGTTGCGACGGCGCACGTACTTCTTCAGCAGGGGATGCTGCACCAGCGTTTCGACGCGAACGACGATGGTCTTGTCGTTCTTGTCGCTGACGACGATCCCGGTGAGCACCCTGCCCTTGCGGTTCATCAGTTCTTCGGACATGGGCTTACCCCTTCTCCTTCAGGATGGTCAGAATCCGGGCGATCTCGCGCTTGGTCGCCGGGAGGTTGGAGGTCTTCTCCAACTGCGCGGTGGCGTGGCGGAAGCGCAGATCGAACAGTTCCTTGCGGGATTCGGCCAGCTTGTCCTTGAGCTGTTCAGCGCTGAGCTTTCTCAGTTCTGCGGCGTTCATTCTAGAGGCCCTCCCGCACGACAATGGTCGTCTTGATGGGGAGCTTGTGGGCGGCGCGCGTCAGAGCTTCCTTGGCCAGCTCCAGGCTGACGCCCTTGATTTCATAAAGCACGCGGCCCGGCTTCACCGGAGCGCACCAGCCCACCGGGGCGCCCTTGCCGGAACCCTGGCGGGTTTCGAGGGGCTTGGCGGTGACCGGATGGTCGGGGAAGATGCGGATCCAGACCTTACCGCCGCGCTTGATGTGGCGCATCATGGCGATACGGGCGGCCTCGATCTGCTGGCTGGACAGCTTGCCGTGTTCTACTGCCTTGAGACCGATATCACCGAAGGAGACAGTGGCGCCGCGGGTGGCCATGCCACGCAGACGGCCCTTCTGCCACTTGCGGAATTTAACCTTTCTGGGGCTCAGCATTACTGTTCTACCTCGTTGTCCAGAATTTCACCCTTGAAAATCCAGACCTTGACGCCGATCACCCCATAGGTGGTGCGGGCCTCGGCAAAACCGAAGTCGATGTCGGCGCGCAGGGTCTGCAGGGGCACGCGACCATCGCGGTACCATTCGGTACGGGCGATTTCGGCCCCGGCGAGGCGGCCGGAACAGGTCACCTTGATGCCTTCGGCGCCGAACTTGCGCGACATGGACACCGTGCGCTTCATGGCGCGACGGAAGGCCACGCGGCGTTCAAGCTGCAGCGCGATGTTTTCGGCAACGAGCTGGGCTTCCACTTCGGGGCGGCGGATTTCGTTCACCTCGATGGAGAACTCGCGCTTGAACTTCCTGCGCAGGTCGCCACGGAGTTTTTCGATTTCCACGCCCTTGCGGCCGATGACGATGCCCGGACGCGCGGTGGAGAGGATCAGCCGCACCTTGCCGCCGGCGCGCTCGATCTCGATTTTGGAGAGACCGGCGTGGTACAGCGTCTTCTTCACGTACTTGCGGATGTTGTGATCCTCGAAGACGAAGCCGGGGTATTCCTTCTTGCTGAACCAGCGCGACTGCCAGTTCTTGTTGTACCCCAGCCGGAAGCCGTAAGGATGTACTTTCTGACCCATAACCTATTCCTGCCCTTCTGCGAGAATCACGGTGATGTGGCTGGTACGCTTCCGGATCTTGGTGGCGCGACCCTGCGCACGCGGAAGAAACCGCTTCCAGGTGGGGCCTTCGTTGATGACGATCTGCTTCACGACCATGGCGTCCACGTCGATGCCGGGCAGCTGCTCGGCGTTGGCGAGGGCGGAACGCAGCACGCCGAAGATGATGTCGGCGGGCTTGTTGGGCGTGAACTTCAGGATATTCATGGCGTCTTCGACAGGCAGCCCGTTCACGTTCTGGGCGACAAGGCGGGCCTTACGCGGCGACACACGCATGAATTTCGCGGTGGCTCTCGATTCCATCGGATTCACCCACTACTTCTTTGCTTTGCTCTTCTTGTCCGCGGCATGCCCGTAGAACGTGCGGGTCGGGGCGAATTCGCCCAGCTTGTGACCCACCATGTTCTCGGTGACGAACACGGGAATGAACTTCTTCCCATTGTGGACCGCGAACGTCAGGCCGACCATCTCGGGAGCGATGGTGGACCGACGCGACCACGTCTTGATGACGCGGCGGTCGCTGTTCGACACGGCCAATTCCACTTTCTTGATCAGATGGTCGTCGATGAACGGACCTTTCTTCAGGGATCTGGGCATGCTCTACTCCTACTTCTGCCCGCGGCGCTTGACGATGAGCTTCGTGGAAGCCTTCTTGCGATCGCGGGTCTTGTACCCCTTGGTGGGCACGCCCCACGGGGTCACCGGATGGCGACCGCCGGAGCTGCGGCCTTCACCGCCACCCAACGGGTGGTCGATGGGGTTCATGGCGACGCCGCGGACCTTGGGACGACGGCCGAGCCAGCGATTGCGGCCCGCCTTGCCCAGCGAGATGTTCTCGTGGTTCACGTTGCCGACCTGGCCGATGGTGGCGCAGCAGGCGGCGAGCACCTTGCGCACTTCGCCCGAGGGCATGCGCAGGAGGGCGTACTTGCCTTCCTTGGCCACCAACTGGGCGTAGGTACCGGCGGCGCGGCAGAACTGGCCGCCACGACCGGGGTAGAGCTCGATGTTGTGCAGCACGGTGCCGACGGGGATGCGGGACATGGCCATGGCGTTGCCGGGCTTGATGTCCGCGCCTTCGCCGGCCTGCACCATGTCGCCCTGCTTGATGCCGAGCGGGGCGAGGATGTAGCGCTTCTCGCCATCCGCGTAGTGCAGGAGGGCGATGCGGGCGGTACGGTTGGGGTCGTACTCGATGTGCGCGACCGTGGCCGCGATGCCGAGCTTGTTACGACGGAAGTCGATGATGCGGTACAGGCGCTTGTGACCGCCACCGCGACGGCGCATGGTCACGCGGCCATTGTTGTTGCGACCGCTTTTCTTGGTCAGCCCCTCGGTAAGGGACTTCTCGGGCGTGCTCCTGGTGACTTCCTCGAAATCCGAGACGGTCTGGAAGCGGCGACCGGGAGATGTCGGTTTCAGCTTGCGAACAGCCATTGCTTACACTCCCTCGAAGAATTCGATTTTTTCGCCGGGAGCCAGGGTCACGTAAGCCTTCTTGCAGCCGGAGATCCGGCCCACGACGCGGCCCTGGCGGACCTTGTCGGCAGGCTTCTTGATGACGACGTTGACGTCGGTCACCTTGACCTTGAAGGCGGCTTCGACGGCCTTCTTGATTTCGATCTTGTTGGCCCGGGGGTTCACGAAGAACACGACCTGCTGGGCCTGTTCCTTCACGAAGGTGGCCTTTTCGGACACCAGGGGCTTCACGAGAATCTGCGTATAATCCATGACCAACCTCCCTACTTCAGCCTGGCCTGGACAGATTCGACGGCGCCCTCGAACATCACCAGCGTCGGGTGCTTCAGAATCTCGTAGACGCTGAGCTGGTCGGCGGTGATCAGGGTGATGCCGGGAATGTTGCGGGCCGAAAGGGCGAGGGTGGTGTCCGCTTCGGCGGTGATCACCAGGGCCTTTCCGAGGCCCAGGGTGTCGGCCACCTTGGCGAACAGTTTGGTCTTGACTTCGGGCAGTTCGATGCCCTTGACCACCATCAGGTTCTCGCCGGCAAGCCGCGAGCTCAGCGCCATCTTGAGGGCCAGCTGGCGGACCTTCTTGTTGACCTTGAAGCCGTACTCGCGGGGCTGGGGGCCGAAAATGACGGCCCCGCCGCGCCAGATGGGCGAACGGTTCGAACCGGAACGGGCGCGGCCGGTGCCTTTCTGGCGCCAGGGCTTCGCACCGCCGCCGGAAACGAAGGCGCGGGTCTTGGTGGCATGGGTGCCGGAGCGCAGCCCGGCGCGGTGCGCGCGGACCACGAGATTGAGAATCTCAGGCTTCACCTCGACCTCGAACACCTCGGGAGCGAGCGTCAGTTCGCCGGCTTCCTTCTTGTTCTGATCGTATACTTTCACCACAGCCATGTGATCATCCTCATTTCGTTACTGCTTGCGCACCAGGACCAAGCCGTTCTTGGGGCCGGGAACGGCGCCCTTCACCAGAATGACGTTGTCTTCGGCGCGGACGTCGACGATCTCGAGATTCTTGATCGTCACGCGCTCGTCACCCCAGTGGCCGGCCATCTTCTTGCCCTTGAACACGTGGCCCGGGAAGGTGTTGTTACCGATGGAGCCACCGGAACGATGCACCTTTTCGCAGCCGTGCGTGTCCTTGGAACCGGCGAAGTTCCAGCGGCGCATGACGCCCTGGTACCCCTTGCCTATGCTGGTGCCGGTCACCTTCACCTTTTCGCCGGCGGCGAACAGGGACACGGTGAGTTCCTGGCCGACTTCGAATTCGGCGGGCGCTTCCAGGCGGATTTCGCGGAGGTTGCGGAAAAGACCCTTGCCGGCCTTGGCGAAGTGGCCGCGGGCGGGCTTGGTGACGTGCTTTTCCTTGGCTTCCTCGAAGGCGATCTGCACGGCGTCGTAGCCGTCGGTCTCACCGTTGCGGACCTGGATGACCGGACAGGGACCGGCCTGGATGACCGTAACAGCCACGGCGGAACCATCACTGGCGAAAATGCGGGTCATGCCGACCTTGCGACCCAGGATACCCAATTTCTCAGCCATGACTTCCTCTCACTAGAGCTTGATTTCGACGTCCACACCGGCGGGCAGGCTCAGCTTGCCCAGTGCGTCCACGGTCTGCTGCGTAGGCTCGAGGATGTCCATGAGCCGCTTGTGGATGCGCATCTCGAACTGCTCGCGCGACTTCTTGTCGACGTGCACGCTCCGGTTGACGGTGTACTTGTGAATGTTGGTGGGCAGGGGGATGGGACCAGCCACCCCGGCGCCCGTGTTGCGCGCCGTATCCACGATTTCCGCCACAGCCTTGTCGAGGATGCGGTAATCGTAAGCTTTCAGCTTGATTCTGATACGATCACTGCTAACTGTCGTCATTGTTGATTACTCCGTTATCTGGCAAACGTACCCTTGCCGTCCGGCGCCCGACTGCCATGAGGTGAGAGGCAGGTGCCTTGGGCTGCAGAGTTCCTCACGTTCGGTGGCGGCACACCGAGACCCGCCATAAGCATCCGGAGCTACGCGATACCCGGACGCCGCTTCCGCGACGCGGGCACAGGTGGCGCACGACGTCATGGCGGCTTGCCGTCCGGCGGGGGACGGGGTGCCGTGATCTTCTGGGATTCGGAGCGATGGAGAGAAAGGCGGGAGGGGGGCCGGCCGGCACACCCAAAGGCCTTCTCGTTCGCCTCGCGGCGCCGCATTCGCGGCATCCGTCCGGGAAGATCACCCATGTTGTCGCCAGCCTGGCCCAGGCCGGAGCATGCTCCGGCGAGTGCAGGTGGTCCACAGGGGTCACCGAATAGGGCGCAACGCGCCCCGCACGTACAGTACCTTACAGCCCGCCAACAAGGGGTTAACGACGGACTGGAACGGCATGACATATTTGCGGCATTCGGTAACGCCTGCAAATGTCAAAGCTCGGCTTGCGCCAAACACATCAGGACAGGCTCGACCCGTCCTTCCCCTGCCGTTACAGGGGCCCCCGCCGCTGCGGGGGAACTCGTTTTTCGCACCGGAGAACCGGCGCGAGTGGATTCATTACCCCACCGCCCCGCCCCCGTCAAGAATTTTCAGAAAAAAAAGAGCCCCGGACATGTCGCCCGGGGCTCTGCTTTCTACGGAGACCTTTACCGATGGCTCCGTCCCCGCCGCGAAGGGCAAGGGGGGCAGTGCGAAGGTTAGCCCTTCTTCTTCACCACTTCTTCGGCGAGCTGGGCCGGAACCCGCTCGTAGTGGTGGAACTGCATGGAGAAGGTGGCGCGGCCCTGCGTCTTGGAACGCAGGTCGGTGGCGTAGCCGAACATCTCGGACAGCGGCACCTGGGCGCGCACGGCCTGGGAGCCCACGCGGGCTTCCATGTTCTGCACGCGGCCGCGGCGGCCGTTCAGGTCGCCCATGACGTCGCCGAGGTATTCGTCGGGGGTCACCACTTCCACGTCCATGATCGGTTCGAGCAGAACCGGCGAGGCCTTGTGGATGGCGTCCTTGATGGCCATGGAGCCGGTCACGTAGAACGCCTGCTCCGAGGAGTCGACGTCGTGGTACGAACCGAACACCAGGTTGACCTTGATGTCCACGGTGGGGAACCCGGCCAGCACGCCGCTCTTCATGGCGTCCTGGATGCCCTTGTCCACCGGGGCGATGTATTCCTTGGGGATGACGCCGCCGGTGATCGAGTTGACGAACTCGTAGCCCTTGCCGGGGTTCGGTTGGATCTCGATGACCGCGTGGCCGTACTGGCCGCGCCCGCCCGACTGCTTCACGTGCTTCATGTCCGACTTGGACGAGGCGGTGATGGTCTCGCGGTACGCCACCTGGGGCTTGCCCACGTTGGCGTTGACGCTGAACTCGCGGGTCAGGCGGTCGACGATGATCTCGAGGTGCAGTTCGCCCATGCCCGCGATGAGGGTCTGGCCGGTTTCCTCGTCGCCCTTCACGCGGAACGACGGGTCTTCCTTGGCCAGCTTGGCGAGGGCGGCGGACAGCGCGTCGCGGTCGGCCTTGGTCTTGGGCTCGATGGCGACTTCGATGACCGGCTCGGGGATATCCAGCGATTCGAGCACCACGGGGCGCTTTTCGTCGCACAGGGTATCGCCGGTGGCGGCCTGCTTCAGACCCACCACGGCCACGATGTCGCCCGCGCCCGCCCACTTGATCTCTTCACGCTTGTTGGCGTGCATGCGCAGCAGGCGGCCGACGCGTTCCTTCTTGCCGGTGGTCGAGTTCAGCACGGTCATGCCGGACTCGATGAAGCCGGAGTAGATGCGGAAGAAGGACAGGTGGCCGATGTACGGGTCGGAGAACAGCTTGAACACCAGACCGGCCAGGGGTTCCTTGTCGCTGCACTTGCAGACGATGGTTTCCTCTTCGTTGTCCGGATTCATGCCCTTCATCTGTTCGATGTCCAGCGGCGAGGGCAGGAAGGCGACCACCGCGTCGAGCAGCGGCTGCACGCCCATGTTGCGGAAGGCCGAGCCGCAGAACACCGGAACGATGTTGCGGGCGATGGTGGCCTTGCGCACGCACGAGACGATTTCTTCCTCGGTCAGCTCTTCGCCGCCCAGGTACTTCTCGAGCAGGGCTTCGTCCTCTTCGGCCACGGCTTCCACCATGGCGAGGCGCTTCTCCTCGTACAGATCCATCATGTCGGCGGGCACGTCTTCTTCGGTGAACTCCACGCCCTTGCTGGACTTGTCGAACTTGATGGCCTTGCCCCGGATGAGGTCGACCACGCCTTCGAACTTGTCCTCGCTGCCGATGGGCAGCTGGATGGGAATGGGCTTGGCGCGCAGGCGTTCGACCATCATGTCGACGCAGCGGAAGAAGTTGGCGCCGATGCGGTCCATCTTGTTGACGAAGCAGATGCGGGGAACGCCGTAGCGGTTGGCCTGGCGCCACACCGTTTCCGACTGCGGCTCGACGCCTGCGACGGCGTCGAACACGGCCACGGCACCGTCGAGCACGCGCAGCGAGCGTTCGACTTCGATGGTGAAGTCCACGTGGCCGGGCGTGTCGATGATGTTGATGGTGTGGTCCTTCCAGCTGCAGGTGGTGGCGGCGGAGGTGATGGTGATGCCGCGCTCCTGCTCCTGCTCCATCCAGTCCATGGTGGCCGCGCCGTCATGGACTTCGCCGATCCTGTGGGAAACGCCGGTGTAATAGAGGATACGCTCGGTGGTCGTGGTCTTGCCCGCATCAATGTGGGCCATGATCCCGATGTTCCTCTGCCGTTCGAGGGGGACGGTTCTTGACACGATGGGTACTCCGGCGCCCTACCAGCGGTAATGGGCGAAGGCCTTGTTGGCTTCGGCCATGCGGTGGGTGTCTTCCTTCTTCTTCACGGCGCCGCCGCGACTGTTGAAGGCATCGATAAGTTCGGCGGAAAGCTTCGCGGACATGCCCTTCTCGCCACGCGAACGGGCGTAGTTGATCAGCCAGCGGATGGCCAGCGAGACCTGACGGTCGGGGCGCACGTCCATGGGCACCTGGTAGGTGGCGCCGCCCACGCGGCGGGCCTTCACTTCCAGGTGCGGCTTCACGGATTCGACGGCGCGCTCGAACGCCTTCAGGGGTTCTTCGCCGGTCTTTTCGCCCAGGGTTTCGAGCGACTTGTAGAACAGCTTTTCCGCAACGCCCTTCTTGCCGTCGTACATCAGGCGGTTGATGAAACGGGCGGCCAGCCGGCTGTTGTACACCGGATCGGGCAGAATTTCACGTCTGGGGACGGGACCTTTACGAGGCATCGAAATACTCCCTTGCTATTTGGGACGCTTGGCGCCGTACTTGGAACGGCCCTGGCGACGGTCCTGCACGCCGGCAGTGTCGAGGGTGCCGCGCACGATGTGGTAGCGGACACCGGGCAAGTCTTTCACGCGGCCGCCGCGGATCATGACGACCGAGTGTTCCTGCAGGTTGTGGCCTTCACCGGGAATGTAGGCGGTAACTTCGATACCGTTGGTGAGGCGCACGCGGGCAACCTTACGCAAGGCGGAGTTGGGCTTCTTCGGGGTGGTGGTGTACACGCGGGTGCACACGCCACGGCGCTGCGGGCAGGCCTGGAGAGCGGGGGTCTTCTTCCGCTTCAGCACTGCCTTGCGCTCTTTGCGAATGAGCTGGTTGATAGTGGGCATTCTGCTCCTCCGTGAAAGTGGATCGGAAACAATCGGTAAAGGCGCATGGGCATAGCCCAGCGCCTGACCGTTGTCAAGCAACATGATACGGAGCCCGCCCGATCACCTCCGGGCAGGTTCACGCCGAACGCACGGTCACACGGGCTACCGGACGCGCCGCAAGCGCTCCGGTGGGGCGGGGTTCCAGCAGCCAAGCATCCCCGCAAAATCGCCCACCATGGTCCTGAACCCAATTTCTGTACTCCTTTTCCCACCGATGGACAAGTTTTTTCCATGCAAAACCCCAGGCGCCACACCTCGGCGCAGGCAGCGCCGGGCAGCGCGAGGCAGTGCCGGGAAGCATGCCCCCACCTTCCGCCCCTTCGCGCGGGGCGGGGCGGGTACCCATGCCCCTTGTCCCCTCTCGCTCCCCGTGGAGTGAACATATATGTAGGATGCACCCGGAACGGCCGGATTCTGGCGGTCCGGTGCCCCGCATCCATCGCAGGCCCGCGACGCGCGGCGCGCGGCACAGGACGCTCCATCGGCCGCGCAGACCTTGGTCATTTTATCACAACCAAAATGGTGGACATTCGCCACATTCGGCGGCCAGCCGCCCGCCCCCCCTTTTTCGGCTGCGATTTCACCCGACTGCAAGCCCGGCACACGGCAACTGGGGATACACGGCGGATGCGCCCGCACGGGTGGTGGCCCCGCCCCCACGCATCACGACGCCACGCGTTCGCGCACCAGGTCGCCCCGCGCGCCATTCCAACATGGACGCAACGGTCCGCGGCAGCCCCCGGCGCCTTCGTTTCCGCTCCCCGCGCCGCCCGGATCGCGCACCTGCCCGGGCAAAAGCAATGACCTGACGCTTTTCCACCATTTGCCGCTTGACATTATGTAAAATATTTCACAAGAGGGATTCGTGAACGGCGACATGCACTCCCGAATGCACCGCCGCTTCCGCCCGCTTCTCTCACGAGAACAGCTTTTTTCGTTCGGCGCCGCCCCCGAAGCGGCGCGCCATGGCAACAACACATTCATTCATTTGGAGGATGGAAGGTATGTCCAAGCTGGTTCCCCCTCATGGTGGTAAGGGCCTCGTCTGCTGCCTGCTCGAAGGTGCCGCCCGCGAAGCCGAACTCAAGAAGGCCGCCGGCCTGAAGCAGATCGAAATCAGCTCGCGCGCCAAGGGCGACCTCATCATGATGGGCATCGGCGGCTTCTCTCCGCTGAACGGCTTCATGAAGAAGGCCGACTGGAAGAGCGTGTGCGAAAAGATGACCACCGCCGACGGCACCTTCTGGCCCGTTCCGGTGACCCTCGACATCTCCAAGGAAGACGCCGCCGCCATCAAGGCGGGTGACGAAGTGGCCCTGGTGCGCAAGGGCGAAACCTTCGCCACCATGAAGATCGAAGAACTCTACGAAATGACCGAAGCCGACAAGAAGTGGGAATGCGAACTCGTCTTCAAGGGCGACGGCCCCGACTCCCAGAAGTTCTGGGAAGTGGCGCTCGAAGACCACCCCGGCGTGAAGATGGTCATGGAACAGAAGGAATTCAACGTCGCCGGCCCCGTCAAGGTGCTGTCCGAAGGTGACTTCCCCGTGAAGTTCGCCGGCGTGTACAAGCGCCCCGCCGAACTGCGCGCCGAAATGGAAGAACGCGGCTGGGCCAACGTGGCCGCCCTGCAGCTGCGCAACCCCATGCACCGTTCGCACGAATTCCTGGCCAAGATCGCCATCGAAGTGTGCGACGGCGTGGTCATCCACTCCCTGGTGGGCACCCTGAAGCCCGGCGACATCCCCGCCGAAGTGCGCGTGAAGTGCATCGACACCCTGGTCGAAAAGTACTTCGTGAAGCAGAACGTCATCCAGGCCGGCTACCCGCTGGACATGCGCTACGCCGGTCCCCGCGAAGGCCTGCTGCACGCCACCTTCCGCCAGAACTACGGCATCAACCGCATGATCATCGGCCGTGACCACGCCGGCGTGGGCGACTTCTACGGCATGTTCGAAGCCCAGACCATCTTCGACAAGATCCCCTACGTCAACGAAGCCTGCCCCGAGCCCGGCAAGGCCCTGATCTGCACCCCGCTGAAGATCGACTGGACCTTCTACTGCTACAAGTGCGACGGCATGGCTTCCCTGCGCACCTGCCCGCACGGCAAGGAAGACCGCGTCATCCTGTCCGGCACCAAGCTGCGCAAGGCCCTGTCCGACGGCGCCCCCGTGGCCGACCACTTCGGCCGTGACGAAGTGCTGGAAATCCTGCGCGCCTACTACGAAGGCCTGACCGAAAAGGTCGAGGTCAAGATGCAGCAGGCCGCTTCCGGCTCCGTGATGAAGTAGGCCCCGGCCGCTTCAACGCTCGCTACATCGGGGAGGCGCCGCAAGGCGCCTCCCTTTTTTGCGGATGCTGGCGGGGAGATATCGGAAAACAGTCCGAGTGCATGTTTCCGCAAAAGCAGCATGGCCGCGCCGGAAGAAC
>JALHHV010000261.1 GCA_022837365.1 Desulfovibrio sp.
GCGGTCCAGCAGGCCGGGCGCGAACAGCACGGCGAACTGCAACTGGAAGGTCATCCAGTCCACCTTGCGCACGTTGGCGATGGTGGCCGTCACCTCGCGGCCCAGGATGTTGAAGGTCAGGCTGTCGCCCACGGTCACGCCGAAGCCGCGCGCCAGATCGTCCGACAACGAGAGGATCGGCGGCCCGCTGTAGTCGGGCGGCCACCACGCGCCCGCCGTCAGTTCCGTGTCCGGCGGGGGCGTGGCCGCGTGGCTCAGGCCACGGTCGCCGCGCACGGCCCACTGGGCGTCGGGGGCCACGGCCACCTCCTGCACCGGCACCCCCTTGATGCGCACGATGCGCCCGCGCACCATGGGGCCGCGCTCCATGCGGGTGACGCCGGGCGCGTGGCCCAATTCCTCGAACTCCGCCACCTGGCCGGGCAGCACGTTGATGAAGAAGAACGCCGGGGCGTCGCGCGACAGGTCGCGGGCCAGGGACGCGCTGAGGTTGCGCTCCACCTGGGCGATGCCCACCAACGCGGTGAGGCCCAGCCCCAGGGCGAAGACCATGTTCACCGTGGGCGCGCCCGGCCGGTGGATGGACGCCAGCCCCAGCCGCACGCTGGGATTGCCCGCGTGGGGCGCGCGGCGCGCCCCGGCCCGCAGGCCCCAGTGAACAGCCACACCAGCCCGGCCAGCACGGCAAAGCCCAGCCCCACCAGCGCCCGGCCCGCCGGGGTCAGCCCGTTGCCGCCGCCCGCCACGTAGCCCCGGAACAGGGTGGCCGGGCGCACCGCCCCGGCCAGCAGCAGCGGCCGCAGCGAAAAGGCCAGCAGGATGGCCAGGCCCAGCAGGGCCGCGCGCAGCAGGGGCGCGGCATGGACGGACGCATCCAGTTGCACGGGAATCAACTGCCCGGTCAGCCCGGCGGCCAGGGGCGGCACGGCCGCGCCCAGGGCGCACCCGGCCGCGATGCCCGCGCCGCCGATGAGCAGTATCTGGAACAGGTAGGTCCACAGCACCGTGGCCACGCCGCCGCCCACGCACTTCAGCGTGGCGATGGAGGCCATGCGGCTGGCGAGGTACCCGCGCACCGCCTCCGCGATGCCAAGGCCGCCCACCAGCAGTGCGGCGATGCCGATGAGCATGAGGTCGGTGTCCACCCGGTCCAGCAGGTTGCGGATGCGCGGCACGGCGCGGCTGTACGATTCCACGCGCCACCCGGCGTCGGGAAAGGCCATCCGGGCCGCCTCGACAAAGGCGGTCACCGTGGCCTCGTCGGCAGAACGAAGCGGCGCGCTGGAGGGAGAAGCGCCGGGCGTCGCGGCGGGGCCGGGCAGGCGCACCCGCGCACCGCTGGTCAGCAGGGTGCCGGGCACCAGCAG
Source organism: Desulfovibrio sp. (assembly GCA_022837365.1). Taxonomy (GTDB): domain Bacteria; phylum Desulfobacterota; class Desulfovibrionia; order Desulfovibrionales; family Desulfovibrionaceae; genus Cupidesulfovibrio. The sequence continues at coordinate 1,368 of JALHHV010000261.1, forward strand.
GCCGGTGCGGTCCAGCCCCTGCAAGGACATGAGCACGCGCGGCCCGTAGGTGATGCCCTGCACCACCCGGTCCGGCTCGCCCAGCAGCGCGGCGGCAATGCGGAAGCGCTGCGTCCCCACGGTGATCACGTCGCCCACCCGCACGCCGAAGCGTTCCAGCAGCAGCGGGTCCACCACGACACCAGGCAGGGGGGCACCGTCGCCTGCCGGGCCGTCGCCCAGCGCCGTGGCCAGCGGCAGGGGCGGGTCCAGGGTCACCGCACCGTACAGGGGATAGGCCCCGTCCACGCCCTTCAACGCCACCATGGCGGTGTCCTCGCCGGTGGGCGCCGCCGACCGGGCCATGCCGCGCAGCGAGATCACCCGGCTCACCGTGCCGCGCGCGGACAGCCAGGCCAGTTCATCGTCCGAGGGCTGCTGCGTGGCGAATTCCACCGACGCGTCGCCGCCCAGCAGCGCCCGGGCGTCGCGCGCAAGTCCCGCCCGCACCGCCTCGGACACCGAACCCACGGCGGCAATGGCGAACACCCCCAGGAACATGCACCCCAGAAACACCGCCAGCCGCCGCTGGCCCGAGCGCAGTTCGCGCAGGGCCAGCCGGAAGGCAAGGCCAAGGTCGCGCGCGGTGATCATGCGCGCCCCGCGTCGCCGGGCGTGCCGGATGAGTCAGGTACGCCAGTCACGCCCGGCACGGCCGCCCCGTCCTCGCGCAGCCTGCCGTCCTCCATGCGCACCTGGCGTCCGCACTGGGCGGCCAGTTCCCGGTCGTGGGTGATGAGCACCAGCGTGGTGGCCTGCTCCTCGCGCAGGCGGAACAGGTGTTCGATGACCCGGCGTCCGGTTTCGGTGTCCAGGTTGCCGGTGGGCTCGTCGGCCAGGATCACGCGCGGGGCGGAGGCAAAGGCCCGCGCCAGAGCCACGCGCTGCTGCTCGCCGCCGGAAAGCTCTGCCGGATAGTGCCGGGCGCGGCCCTCCAGCCCCACGGCGGCCAGGGCGGCCAGGGCCCGGTCGCGCGCATCCGGGGCATGGGAAAATTCCAGCGGCAGGGCGGCGTTTTCCAGCGCGGTCATGGTGGGCACCAGATGGAACGACTGGAACACGATGCCCAGATGCGCCCGTCGGAACCGGGCCAGGGCGTCCTCGTCCATGGCGTTCAGGTCGTGCCCGGCCACCTGCACCGCGCCGCTGCTGGGCCGTTCCAGCCCGGCCATGATCATCAACGTGGTGGTCTTGCCCGAGCCGGACGGACCCACGATGGCCACGGTTTCCCCGGCGTCCACGGAAAGATTCACCCCCCGCAGGATGTTGACCTGGCCGGAACCGCCCACTAGGTTGAGATGTATGTCGGAGAGCACAATGATCGGATCTGTCACGCGAATCACCTTTGGCGGCTGGGGTAGGGGCCGGGCTCTGGCCCCGGCGCGGTGGCTGGTTCTGTCGCTTTCGTTGGCGCTTGCGCTGTGCGCCCTGCCGGTGCTTGCCCCCGCGACGTCGGCGCGGGCCGCAAACGACGGCGGCAACTCCAGCATACCGCATATCCTCGTGCTGGGCGACAGTCTGGTGGCGGGCTACGGCCTGGGGCCGGGCGAGGCATTTCCGGAAATGCTCGGCGCCGCGCTGCACGCCAAGGGGCGGCCGGTGCGCGTCACCAACGCCGGGGTGTCCGGCGACACCTCCGCCGGCGGGCTCGCCCGGGTGGAGTGGTCGCTGGACGACAAGCCGGACCTGCTGATCCTGGAACTGGGCGCCAACGACGCCCTGCGCGGCCTGCCCGTGGACGACCTGCGCCGCAACCTGGCCGCCATCATCGAGGCCAGCCGCAAGCGCGGCGTGCGGGTGCTGCTGGCGGGCATGCACGCCCCCCGCAACCTCGGCCCCGACTACATCCGCCGCTTCGACGCGGTATACCCGGAACTGGCGAAGCACTACGGCCTGACGCTGTACCCGTTCTTTCTGGACGGGGTGGCCCTGGACCGCTCGCTGAACCTGCCCGACGGCATGCACCCCAACCCCAAGGGGGTGCAGGTCATCGTGGAGCGCATGCTGCCGGTGGTGGAGCGCGAACTGGACGTCTTGCGGACCGGAAACTGACCCGCATGCGCCTGCCCGCGTCCTTTCCGTTCCGGCGGCCCCGAAGGTCCGGCGGCTCTTCCTTCCCGCGCCTGCCGCGTGGCGTCCCGTGGCGCATGCTGGCCCGCCCGCGCTGGCTGCTGGGCCTGCTGCTTGTGCTGGCCGTCTGGATACTGGCCGGGCTGGAGCCCTGGCAGGGCCGGGTGGTCGCCGTGCCCGACGGCGACACCATCGTGGTGCGCGACGGGCAGGGCAACGACGTGCGCGTGCGGCTGTACGGCATCGATGCCCCGGAGCTGCACCAGCGCGGCGGCGAACAGGCCCGCGCCGTGCTGATGCGCATGGTCATGGGGCGTCCGGTGTACCTCGTGACCATCGACCGCGATGCCTACGGCCGCGACGTGGCCCACGTGCGCACGTCCCCCTTTCCGTGGAGCAGGGGAGATACCAGCGGGGCGACGGATGCAGGCAAGGC
>JALHHV010000262.1 GCA_022837365.1 Desulfovibrio sp.
ATGCCCCGCGAAGGACGACCCGCCCGGCCCCTCGTGCGGGGCCAGCACGATGACGCGCAGGCCGCGCCCCGAAAGGGCGGCGGCCACGGCGGCGCGCAGACCGGCAAACCCGGCCCCGGCAACGAGAACATCCGCTTCCAGCGACATGCGGTTTCCTTCACGCTCCGTGGCATTGCATGTATCCGCCGTGCCGGTGCGCGGGGTCCAGCCCCGGACACCGGCAGGCGCGCCCCCGGCGGGGCGGCGCTTCAACGCACCTTCACTCTGCGCGGAACCGCACCGGAAATCAAGCCGCACGCACAGCGCCCCCGGAGCGGCATGCTCCGGGGGCGTTGTCGTCAATCAGGCGGACGAAAGGACCATTCGGGGCCAACGCTACTTCATGGCCTCGGGAAACAGCTCCGACGCCAGCTCGCGCAGCTTGAACTTCTGGATCTTGCCGCTGGCGGTCATGGGATAGGCGTCGATGAAGCTGATGTAGCGCGGCACCTTGTGCCAGGCGATGCGGCCACGGCAGTGGTCGCGCACGTCTTCGGGGGCCAGTTCCACGCCGGGCTTGGGGATGATGAACGCCCCCACCTCCTCGCCGTACTTGCGGCTGGCCACGCCCACCACCTGCACGTCCTGCACGCCGTCCATGCCGTACAGGAACTCCTCGATCTCGCGGGGGTAGATGTTCTCGCCGCCCCGGATGATCATGTCCTTGATGCGGCCGGTGATGACCACGTAGCCTTCCTCGTCCATGACGCCAAGGTCGCCGGAATGCAGCCAGCCCTCGGGATCGATGGTGGAGGCCGTGGCCTCGGGCATGTTGTAGTAGCCCTTCATCACGTTGTAGCCCCGGCAGACCACCTCGCCCTGGGCGCCGCGCGGGACTTCCTCGTTGGTTTCCGGGTCCACGATGCGCACCTCGATGCACGGCATGGCCCGGCCCACGGTCTGCACGCGGCGCTCGAACGGGTCGGTGACCAGGCTCTGGGTCATCACCGGCGAGCCTTCGGTAAGGCCGTAGCAGATGGTGATCTCGCGCATGTACATCTTCTCGATCACCCGGCGCATCAGCGGTTCCGGGCAGACCGAACCGGCCATGATGCCGGTGCGCAGCGAACTGAAGTCGAACCGGTCGAACAGCTTGTGCTCCAGCACGGCCAGGAACATGGTGGGCACGCCGTACAGGGCGGTGCACTTCTCCTGGTCCACGGAGGCCATGACGTGCATGGGGCTGAAGCTCTCCAGGATCACCAGCGCGGCCCCGTGGTTGATGGCGGCCAGCACCCCCAGCACGCAGCCGAAGCAGTGGAACAGCGGCACCGGCAGGCACACCCGGTCCTTCTCGGTGAAGTGCTGGTTCTTGCCGATCCAGTAGCCGTTGTTGCCGATGTTCACGTGGGTGAGCATGACCCCCTTGGGAAACCCGGTGGTGCCCGAGGTGTACTGCATGTTCACCACGTCGTGCGGGTCAAGGGCGCGCTGGCGCTCGGCGTATTCCTCGTCCGTGACCATGGCGGACATGCTGATGATCTCGGGCACGGAATACATGCCCCGGTGCTTTTCCGCGCCCAGGAACATGACCCGCTTGAGGTGCGGCAGCGAGGGGCAGCGAAGCTGGCCGCGCGGCTGCGTCTTCAGTTCCGGGATCATGTCGTAGATGGTCTGCACGTAGTCGTGGTCGCGGAACCCGTCGATGATGAACAGGTTTTCGCACTCCGACTGGGTGAGCAGGTAGCGGATCTCGTGCTCGCGGTAGTTGGTGTTCACCGTGAGCAGGATGGCCCCCATCTTGGCCGTGGCGAACTGCAACGCCACCCAGTAGGGCACGTTGGTGGCCCACACGGCCACCTTCTCGCCGTGCCCCACGCCAAGGGCCATCAGCCCCTTGGCAAGGTCGTCCACCACCTGGGCGAACTGCCGGTAGGTCTGCCTGTAGTCGCGGTCCACGTAGATGACCGCGTCGTTGTCCGGATATCTGGCGACGGTCTCGTCCAGTATCTGGCCGAGGGTACGTTCGCGCACTGCGAATTCGTCCATGCCCCTTCCACTCCTAAGGGTAGTAGATCACGGCGTAGATCTCGGCCGGGGCGTCCCCTTCGGCGCCCACGTAGTGGGGCACGATGGAGTTGTAGTAGATGCTGTCGCCCGGTCCGAGCACATGCTCTTCCTTGCCGTACACGACGCGGATGGAGCCCTTGTTCACCAGGATGAACTCCTCGCCCTGGTGCGAGGACAGCTTGCGGTCCTCCACGGGCTCCGGACAGATCTCGATGAAGAACGGCTCCATGTTCCGGTCGCTCTTGCCCTTGCCCAGCGAGTGGAAGCGGAACGACGCGCACCTGTTGCGCGCCTTCTGCATGGTCAGGTCCGCCTCGCGTTCGCCCTGCCGGCTCACGATGGGGTCGCGGCTCACCGCGTCGTCCATGAAGGTGCCAAGGCGTACGTTCAGGGCGCGGGCCAGTTTCTGTAGCGGCCCGATGGACGGATACATGTTGTCGTCCTCGAGGGCGGCGATGAATTCCGTCTTGAGACCGGCCGCGTCCGCGAGTTCCTCGCGGGACAGGCTGCGGTCCTCCCTGTACTTGCGCACGCGCGCGCCAAGCTTGTCAGCGCCCATGGCTCCTCCTTGAAGCGGATTGGTTTGCATCGCTCCCGTCCGCGTCCGGCGGCGGAATGCGGCGGCGAAATGCGGCGGGAATCGTTTTATCTAGCCGACCGGCGCACGCTGTACAAGGGAAATACCCCGGACTGCGCGCGCGAACAGCGTTTCCGCATGGATACCGGTCGCGCCACGGCCCCCCGGAGCCGTCCCGGCCACGTGACGCGAAGCGGCCAGACGCACCCGACGTGGCGCGACCGTTGCGGCACTTTATAAGAGCGCCGCCACCATGACAACCGGTACGGGAAGCCGCGCCGCCGCATGCCTTTTCACGTTCCGGGTCTTCCGCTATGGTCGCCGCATGCCAGACGATCTCGTGCGCCGCAAGTTCACCGTCTCCGGGCAGGTCCAGGGGGTGGGGTTCCGCCCCTTCGTGTACCGCATCGCCGCCGACCATGCGCTGACCGGCACGGTGAGCAACACCGCCGCCGGGGTGTTCATCGAAGTGCAGGGACTTGCGGCATCGGTTGACGGGTTCGGGCACGACCTGGCCCACAAGCTGCCGCCGCTGGCCCGGGTGGTCTCGTGCACGCGCGAGGACATCCCCGTGGCGCACGGCGAGGAGGGGTTCCGCAT
>JALHHV010000263.1 GCA_022837365.1 Desulfovibrio sp.
CCGCGCATCCACGGCCATCACGGCCCATCACGGCTCAATCCATGACGCGCCTGAACACCCTGCTCGCCCACCCGGACCCGGAAGTGCGCCAACGCCTGCGCCATCTGCTGGCGCCCGTGCCCTTCCTGCGCGTGCTGGGCGAGGCCGCCGGCGGCGACGAGGCGTGGGCCCTGCTGGACGCGCTGCCCTACGGGGTGTTCTTCACCGGGGTGGACCTTGGCGGCGAGACGTCCGGGCTGGAACTGGCCCGCCGCCTGCTGGGCCGCCGCGACCGCCCGGCGCTGGTGTTCATCGCCGCGGACGAAAAACTGGCCTTCGAGGCCTTCGACCTGGACGCCACCGACTACCTCATCTTTCCCTGCCCGGACGAGCGCTTCCAGCGCACCGTGGGACGGCTGGACCAGTTTCGCGCCCACTTCCGGCTGGCCCCGGAACCGGGGGCCCGGTGGCGCGAACCGCACCAGCCGTCGCACCAGATGCCCGGCCAATCGCCAGACCAATCGCCGAACCAGTCGCCGGAATCGCCAGGCCAATCACCTGACCAAATGGCGCAGGCGGCCCGGCAGGGTGGAGGCGACGCTTCCCGGCCGGAGCCCGCCGGTCAGGGCGCATCCCCCGCTGACGTTCGCCCCTCCGCCGTGCGGGCGGCCATCGCCTCGGGCGACATCGAACCCCTTGGCGGGTGGCAGGACGGCTGGCACGAGGAATGGCGGGACGACGCGCGCGATCCAGGCGACGACGGCCCCCCGGTGCAGACCCTGCAACTGGCGCTGGGCGACGAGGAACAGGACAGCTTCCTGTCCGCCCTGGGTTCCGCCTGGGACTACACCAGCCGCTTCCGCCCGGTGGAGATCGGCAAGCTGGCCATCACCCAGGACGGCACCACCATCCTGGTGCCGTACAACGAAATCGTCTTCGTGGAGGCCTACGAGGACTACAGTTACGTGCACACGTCCACCGACAAGTACCTGACCTCGTACCGGCTGAAGGTGCTGGAAGGCAGGCTGCGGCCGCACCGGTTCTTCCGCGTGCACCGCAAGTATCTGGTCAACCTGGACATGGTGACGGAAATCGCCTCGGTGCCGGGCGGCAACTGCATGCTGCGCACCATGGGCCGCACCCGCATCGAACTGCCCATCAGCCGCAGGCGGCTGGGCGAACTGAAAGAGATACTGGGGCTCTAGCCATGCCGCGCCGCAAACATCCCGCACCTCCTCCCGCAGCGCCGGGCGCCCCGGCCGACGCCGCGCCCCCCGTGCGCGACCTGCCCTTTACCGGCGGCACCATCGACGCCCTGCTGCGCGAGGAACGCGTGTTCCGCCCCCTGCCGCAGGTGGTGGCCGGGGCCGTGGTCAACCCGCAGGACGTGGCCCGCGCCCGCGCCCGCGCCGCCGCCGACCCGGACGGCTACTGGGAAGAGGCGGCGGAAGAACTGGAATGGTTCCGCCGCTGGGACGCGGTGCACGACGGCAGCAACGCCCCCTTCCACCGCTGGTTCCCCGGCGCGCGCTGCAACATCGTGCACAACGCGCTGGACCGGCACATCGAGACCGGCATCAAGAACCGCCTGGCCCTGGTCTGGGAAGGCGAATCGGGCGATACGCGCAGCTTCACCTACTACCAGCTGTACCGCGAGGTGAACCGCCTGGCCAACGCGCTGCGCGGCCTGGGCGTGGGCAAGGGCGACCGGGTGGTCATCTACATGCCGCCCCTGCCGGAAACGGTGTTCGCCATGCTGGCCGCCGCCAAGATCGGCGCGGTGCATTCCACGGTGTTCGGCGGTTTTTCCGCCCGCTCGCTGCGCGACCGCATGGAGGACGCCCGCCCGGCCGTCGTCGTCACCGTCGACGGCTTCTACCGCAACGGCCGGGTCATCCCGCTGAAGCCCATCGCCGACGAGGCGGTGCGCACCCTGCCGCCGGACCTGGCCGCCGGGGTGCGTCACATGGTGGTGGTGCACCGCGCCCACGTGGAAACGCCCATGACCGAGGGCCGCGACATCTGGTACCACGACGCGGTGCGCGGCCAGCACCACGAGGCGCTCACCGAGATCATGGACAGCACCGACCCGCTGTTCCTGCTGTACACATCCGGCACCACGGGCAAGCCCAAGGGCCACGTGCACGCCCACGGCGGCTACATGGTGGGGGTGCACCGCACCATGCGCTGGGTCTTCGACGTGAAGCCCACGGACATCTTCTGGTGCACGGCCGAACCCGGCTGGATCACCGGGCACAGCTACGTGGTGTACGGGCCGCTCATGGCGGGCACCACCACGGTGCTGTACGAAGGGCACCCCCTGTACCCCGAGCCGGGGCGGGTGTGGTCCATGGTGGAACGGCTGGGCGTGACCATCCTGTACACCGCGCCAACCCTGGTGCGTATGCTGATGCGCCACGGCGCGCAGCACGTGGCCCGGCACGACCTGACCACCCTGCGCCTGCTGGGCACGGTGGGCGAACCCATCAGCCCGGAGGCGTGGCTGTGGTTCCACCGCCACGTGGGGCGCGGCCGCTGCCCGGTGCTGGACACCTGGTGGCAGACGGAAACCGGCATGATCATGCTCAGCCCCCTGCCCGTGTCGCTGCTGAAGCCCGGCTCGGTCACCCGGCCGCTGCCCGGCATCGAGGCCGAGGTGGTGGACGAGCACGGCCGCCCCGTGCCTCCGGGACGCGGCGGCCTGCTGGTGCTGCAACGCCCGTGGCCCGCCATGTCCTGCGGGGTGTACAACGACGACGAAAGCTACCGCCGCCTGTACTGGGAACGCTTTCCCGGCTGGTACTGCACCGGCGACGTGGCCCGGCGCGACGAGGACGGCTACTTCTGGATCCAGGGCCGGGCCGACGACGTGCTGCTCATCGCCGGGCACCGCATCGGCACGGCGGAGATGGAGGCGGCCCTGGCCTCGCACCCCTCGGTGGCGGAATGCGCGGTGATCGGCGTGCCCGACGACCTGCGCGGCGAGGTGGCCAAGGCCTTCGTGGTGCTGGTGGACGACCACCCGCCGCTGGGCACCATGGTCAGCCCCGACGACCTGGCCGCCGAACTGGTGGAGCACGTCCGGCGCGAACTGGGGCCGGTGGCGGTGATCCGCGAGGTGTCCTTCCGCGATGGTCTGCCCCGCAACCGCAGCGGCAAGATCATGCGCCGGGTGCTGCGCAGCGAGGAACTGGGCCGGGAGACGGGGGATCTTTCCACGCTGGAAGACGGCTACGT
>JALHHV010000264.1 GCA_022837365.1 Desulfovibrio sp.
CCGGCGCGCGCGAGGCGCTGTCCCGCGCCGTCAGCCACAACCTGGAAACGCTGAAGCCCGGCCGCTGCCGCTACGGCTTCCTGCTGAACGACAAGGGCGGCATCCTGGACGACCTCATCGTCTACTGCCTGGCAGAGGACGACTATATGCTGGTGGTCAACGGCGCCTGCACGGAAGGCGACTTCGCCGCCCTGCGCTCCCGCCTGCCCGGCGCGCTGGTCTTCGAGGACATTTCCGCCCGCACCGCCAAGCTCGACCTGCAAGGGCCGAAATCGTTCGACGTGCTGGAAGCGGTGCTGGGCGAAAGCTTCCGCGACCTGCCCTACTTCGGCTTCCGCTCCGTGACCTTCGGCGGCGCGCCGCTGCTGGTCAGCCGCACCGGCTACACCGGCGAACTGGGCGTGGAACTGTACCTGCCCTGGGACAAGGCCGAACCCTTGTGGACCGCCCTGTTGGCCGACGAGCGCGTGAAGCCCGCGGGCCTCGGCGCGCGCGACACCCTGCGCCTGGAAGTGGGCCTGCCCCTGTACGGCCACGACCTGGACGACACCCACACCCCGGCGGAAGCGGGCTACGCCGCCATGCTGACCAACCCCGCCGACTACGTGGGCAAGGGCGCGGACCGCGACGTGCGCGAGCCGTTGGTGGCGCTGTCCATTCCCGGCCGCCGCAGCGCCCGCCACGGCGACGTGGTGGCCCTGCCCGACGGCACCGAGGTGGGCGTGGTGACCAGCGGATCGTTCGCGCCGTCGCTGGGCTATGCCGTGGCCCTGGCCCGCGTGGCCGCCGCCCATGCCGAGACCCCGGCCTTCGTGGTCAAGGCCGCCAGGGTGGAACTGGAAGCCACCCGCGCGGGGCTGCCGTTCTATACGCAGGGAACTGCGCGCGCGAAGCTGATCTAGCGCGCGGCGTCTTTTTCCTGCTGGCTTCGTCAAACGCTGCCTGCCAGTTCGGTCACGTACGCAAAAAGTACGCTCCCTTCTGGCAGGCGCGTTTTCCTTGCCAGCAGAAAAAATCCTGCCGCGCGCCACGTTGTGCCGGAACCTCGCCAATCCTTCCCACTTCCCCGGAGCCACGCCATGCGCACCTTTTTCCTGCCGCCCGAACGCTGGGCCGAACCGTACCTGCTCGACGGGCAGGAGGCCCGCCATCTGGTCAAGGTGGTGCGGGTGCGCGAGGGCGACACGGTGCGCCTGCTGGACGGCCGGGGACGCGAGGGCCAATTCCGGGTCACGGCCACGGAAAAGGCCCTGGTGCGTCTTGAACCGCTGTCCGTCACCGAGCATCCGGCCCCGGCATCGCAAGCGGTGCTGGCCATGGGCTGGGGCAAGGAGGTGCGGCGCGGCTGGCTGATGGAAAAGGCGGTGGAACTGGAGGCGGGCGGCGTCTGGCTGTGGCAGGCCGAGCGCAGCCAGTCGCGCGTGCCTGGGGAAACCCGCGAATCGTGGCGCGCCCAGATGGAGGCCGGGGCCAAGCAGAGCCGCAACCCGTGGCTGCCGGAACTGCGCACCCTGCCCGGCGGCGTGGCCGAACTGGCCGAAGCCAGCCGCGATTTCGCCAAACGGTTCATCCTGTGGGAAGGCGACACCGGCGGCGTGCTGCTGGGTGCCGGGGACCTCGGCCAGCCGGGGCGCACCCTGTTCGTGGTGGGGCCGGAGGGCGGCTTTTCCGACCGCGAGGTGGCTGTCCTGCTGGAATCCGGCATGCAGGCGGTCAGCCTTGGCGACCGCGTGCTGCGCTGGGAAACGGCGGCCATGCTCTGCCTGGGGCTGCACTGGTGGGCCCGGCAGGGGCGATAGGCCCGGCGTTTCTTTCCGGCGGGCCCGGACGACACCTGCACACCCCTGTCCCGAGCCGCGCACCCGCCTTTTCCTCGCGCGGCGGGCCTGATACACAGGACTCCAGGCGCATCCTTATCGTCTTCTTGCCCGGCCACATTTCCGGAGACCATGACGTGACCCTGAAGCAGCCCCTGCCGGAGCGCATCCGGCCCAGCACCCTCGACGGCTTCGTGGGCCAGACCCACCTTACGCCGCGCATTGCCGCATTGCTGCGCGCCGAACGGCTGCCCAGCCTGCTGCTGTTCGGCCCTCCGGGATGCGGCAAGTCCACGCTGGCCCTGCTGCTGGCCAACGCCCACGGCACCAAGGTGCTGCGCCTCAGCGCGCCCGAGGCCGGGTTGCAGCAGTTGCGCCGCTCGCTGTCCGGAGTGGATGTGCTGGTGCTGGACGAGTTGCACCGCTTCTCCAAGGCGCAGCAGGACTTTTTCCTGCCCATCCTGGAAAGCGGCGAAATCACCATGATCGCCACCACCACCGAGAATCCGTCGTTCAGCGTGACCCGCCAGCTGCTCTCGCGGCTGCACGTCATGCGCCTGCGCCCGCTGGGCCGCGAAGAACTGATGGAACTGGGGCGGTGCGGCGGCGCGGCGCAAGAAGCTCCGCTGGACGAGGACGTGCTGGACTTCCTGTCCGGCATGGCCCACGGCGACGCCCGCGCCATGCTGAACCTGGTGGAGTATGTGGCCGGGCTGCCCGCCGACAACCGGGGCCTCGACGCCGTGCGCGCGGCCATGCCCGAGATTGTCAGCCGCCACGACAAGGACGGCGACAGCCACTACGAACTGGCCTCGGCGCTCATCAAGTCCATTCGCGGCAGCGACCCGGACGCGGCGCTGTACTACCTGGCCTGCCTGCTGGAAGGTGGCGAGGACCCGCGCTTCGTCTGCCGCAGACTCATTCTTTCCGCATCCGAGGACGTGGGCCTGGCCGACCCCCAGGCCCTGCCGCTGGCCGTGGCCTGCCAGCAGGCTGTGGAGTTCACGGGCATGCCGGAAGGGTTCATCCCCATGGCGGAAACCGTGGTGTACCTGGCGCTGGCCCGCAAGAGCAATTCCAGCTACGCCGCCTATATCAACGCCCTGCGCGAGGTGAAGTTGAACGGCCCGCAGCCGGTGCCCATGCACCTGCGCAACGCCGCCACCAAGCTGCAAAAGGACTGGGGCTACGGCAAGGGCTACAAGTACCCCCACAACTACCCCGACGGCTGGATCCAGCCCAAGGAACACGGGGACGAGCAGCGGTTGACCAACTGGTGGCGCAGGCTGGCCCGCCAGCGCAAGCCGCGTCCGGAATAGCACCGCCACGCCTGCCGCCAAGGCTGCGGCAACACGAAACCACCGGAACCACCCATGCCCGAAACCATGCCGCGCTACTCCATCGTCACCCCCAGCCGGGGCGACCGCCCGGTGGCCCTGGGCCTTGCCATCGACAGCGTGCGCACGGCCATGGAACAGGCCGGGCTGTCCCCGGCCGACGTGGAAATGCTGGTGGGCTTCGACGGCGTGAAGGGCGAACGGGTGCGGCCGGACGCCTTCGTGCGCTGGTACGACTTCCGGCCCGACAAGGACTACGGCAACGCCATCCGCAACGGCCTGATGCGCGCCGCGCGCGGCCGCCGCATCCTGTTCCTGGACGACGACAACTCGCTGACGCCGGACGCCTTCCTCATATACGAAGCATACCCGGACGCGGACCTGCTCATCGCCCGCATCGACGTGAGCCGGGCGCACAAGGCTCCCTACCTGCCGGTTATCGAGGAAGGCCGCGACCCGGTGTGGCAAAGCAACATCGACCCGCTGTGCCTGTGCCTGACCCGCGAACTGGCGGTGGTGCGCTGCGGCGGCTGGCAGGGCCGCAGCTACGAGGCGGACTACCGCAACATGCTGCGTTACTACCGCCGCGCCCGCAGCGTGCAGTTCACCGACCGCACCGTGGGCATCTACGATTCCGGACGGGGTCTGGACGAGGGCGGCCTGAACTTCCGTCAAGTGAAGAAGGAACAGGAGACCGCCGCCTCCTGACGGCGGACGGGCCCTGCCCGCTCCCCCCGCCCGCGCAGCCTGCACAAAGGTATTTCCCTTTCTTTACCGCCGGGATATACGGCGTTGCAGCGCACGCCCTCTCCGCCGGGCACCGCGCACGCACCACACGACCAGCAAGACCGCAAGGGATACGCCACATGACCGACGCCATCGTTCCCGCGCCCGACATGCCCGTGCCGTTCACCGGCGACGCATATACCACCCCGGCCGACGCGGCGGGTCCCATAGCCCGGCTGTTCCCGACGCTGGCCTATTACCCCGTGATGGCGGGTATCGTGCGCCGCGCGGCGGCTTCGGCGCTGCGGGGCGACTATCCCCCGGCGGCATGGGTGGGCAGCAGCCTGGAGGTGGTCCGGGCGCTGGAACGCACCGGCGTGCGCCTGCGCATCGAAGGCATGGACCACTTCACGCGGCTGGAGGGGCCGTGCGTGTTCGTGGGCAACCACATGAGCACGCTGGAAACCTTCGTGCTGCCCTCCATCATCCAGCCGCACAAGGACGTGACCTTCGTGGTCAAGCAGAGCCTGGCCGACTACCCCGTCTTCAAGCACGTGCTGCGCACGCGCGACCCCATCACCGTGGGCCGCGTGAACCCGCGCGACGACCTTGCCGCCGTGCTGGAAGGCGGCGAGGAACGGCTGAGGCGGGGCATCTCCATCATCATCTTTCCGCAGGCCACCCGCAGCGACGCCCTGGATCCCAAGACCTTCAACTCCATCGGCGTCAAGCTGGCGCGCCGCGCTGGCGTGCCGGTGGTGCCGCTGGCCCTGAAAACCGATGCCTGGGGCACCGGCTGGCCCATCAAGGACTTCGGCCCCATCCGCCCCCAGCGCACGGTGCACTTCCGCTTTGCCGCCCCGCTTGCCGTCACCGGCAGCGGCAAGGACGAGCAGGCGGCCGTGTACGCCTTCATAGAAGGGTGCCTTGCCGAGTGGCGGAACGAAATTCGCGCCATTTCGTCCTGACAGGAATTGAAGTGTTGACACCTGGCCGGGGTGGTACTATTGTCTCCTTGCACTGATTGATTGCCCAGTCAGCTTAGGGCGTGATCTGCACCATCCACCCTCCGGTATGCACCTACCGGTCAAGCTCTCCTGGCATCAGTACACTCCTCTCCGAGGCGGCTCCCTTTTACGGGAGCCGTCTTGTTTGATGAGCCAGCCTAAAAGCGGCCCGCTCACCGTACAAGCGCTGCTGCCCCCTGTCATGGTACCACGCCAGCCGCCTGGCGGCATACCCCACCGCCCTTGACGCGCCGCACCCGCGATGCTAGCTTTTGTTTGCTTGGCCAAACAAACCGGCCCGACGCACTCCGCCTGCCTCCTTCACGCTTTCCTGGACAGGTACGTCGGTTCCCTCGGTGCGCAAGGTGAGCAACGCTCACGAGACGGCCCCATTGTGGGGCCGTCTTCGTTTTTGCAGCATCCGGCCGCCGGAGTGACCAATTCACATTGGATTGGTCAACCATTCAGCAATATGCCTTCTGCATGCGTACCGCCAATGCAACATTTCCGAGGAATCTAGTTGACAAAACCCGCGCCAACCTTTTCACTGTGCGCACAGGCGGCGTTGACTGCCACATGCATGTTAAGCTACACAGATGCAGCCCTTCGCAACCCCTCGCCGGGCCGACAGCGAAGGCACAAGTGTTCCCGGTGTTCCGTCGGGTGCGGGTCCGACGGTTCTTCTGCGGCTCCACGACGAGCATCCGGCCAGCCGGATGCGGAGCCCCTGTATATACACCTCAAGCACTACCACGGGCCGTTGACATGAGCATCTCGAAGAAGGAAGCGTTGCTTCAGGCGGCAAAAGAGCTTTTTGGTGAATACGGCTATGCCGACACCACCTTCAAGAAGATTTCCGAACGTGCCGGAGTGGCCCTTGGGCTGCTCACGCACCATTACGGCAACAAGGAAAAGCTGTTCCTTGCCGCGGGCATCGACGTGCTCGAACAGTTCCTTGGCGTGTTGCGCGACGCCTCCGCCAAGGGCAAGAACGGGTACGAGTCGGTCATCAACTTCTGCACCGCCTACCTCGACTTCTCCATCGACAAGACCTCCAACTGGCTGGTGCTGGTGCGGTGCTCGCCGTACAGCGACATGAAGACCAAGACCGACCGCGACCTGATGTACGAAAAGTTCAACCAGGTCCCGCGCGAACTGGAAGCCCAGTTGCGCCGGGGCATCGAGGACGGCTCCATCCGCCAGTTGCCGGTGCACGAAACCTCCCAGGTCATCATTTCCATGATGGTCGGCGCCAACCGCACCCGCCTGCTGACCCCGTATGCCCCGCCGAACCTGTACGAGGAAGCCATCCGCTTCATCTCGCGCAGCATCACCCCGTAGGGGGCCGCACGCGGATCGAAACAGCAACCGCCTCTCAGGGGGCGGTTTTCTTTTTGTGCGCGAAAACGGGCCGGAACCGTGCAGGTTTCGGCCCGTGGCGTGTTGCGGGATGCAGGCGGGGCTGGGGGGATCAGCGGGAGCGGATCAGGCGAAGGTCACCAGCAGCGGAATGACGTGCAGCGTGCGCGACATCTCGCGGGTGGGCAGCAGACGCCAGCGCAACGAATCTTCGGCCCGGTCCATGGCGCTGGCGATCTTTGCCACCACGCCGGGCAGGTCGATGACCGGGTGCCGTTCGAAGACCTGCGGCAGGCCGTAGGTGAGGTTGCAGGCCAGACAGTGCCCGGGCCGCTGGGTGAGCCGGAACGAGAACTCCATGCCGTTCTCGCCCTCGCCCTCGAAGGCCAGGGCGATATCGTAGGCGCCGTCTTCCGCGTCACCGTACAGGGCGTCGAAGAAGGCGTCGGCGCGGTCGGACGGAAACATGGCGGCAAGCCGTTGCGGGGTGAAGATGCTTTCGCTGCTGGTGGTGGGCATCGGTGATCTCCCTTTTCGCGGCAGTGGCTGGCGGCGGTGGGAAGCGGATCGGCACGGAGGGCCGGAGCGGCGAAACCCCTTGCCATTGCCGGAGTTCGCGGAAAATCTGGCTAGCACGCGCGGGGCGGCGAGGCAACCCCCTTACAGGGGCGGAAACCGGATGCGCCGCCCGGTGCTCCGCCCTGCGCCCTAGCCCATGCGGCGCAGCACGTCGGCCACGTCGGCGGGCAGGATCACCGGCTGGCGCACCACGCGGGCAAGGTCAAACCCGGCCGCCAGTTCGCACGGCACGGCAGGCCCCGGCGCATCGCGCAGCCCAAGCCGCCAGGCAAGATAGCCCGTGATCGCCCTGGGCGACACGCCCGCCTCGCGCAGGGCGGCCACGGCCAGCGAGCCGTGCCGCTTGGCCAGCCGTTCGCCCTCGTGGTCCAGCAGCAACGGCACGTGCACGTAGTCCGGCACCGGCGCGCCCAGCAGGCGGTACAACCATATCTGGCGCGGCGTGCTGGACAGGATGTCGTCACCGCGCACCACCTGGGTGATGCCCATGGCGATGTCGTCCACCACCACCGCCAACTGGTAGGCGAACACCCCGTCGGAGCGGCACACCGCGAAGTCACCGCCGCAGTCGGCCAGCGACATGCGCTGCGGCCCGGCAATGCGGTCGATGAAGGTGACCGTCGTCTCGCCACAACGTACCCGCATGGCCGGACGTCGCCCTTGGGCCAGGCGCCGGGCGCGGTCGTCCGGGCCCAGAGCGCGGCAGGTGCCGGGGTAGGCGGGGCCGCATTCTCCGGCGTGCGGGGCGGAGGCCAGCGAGCGCAGTTCCTTGCGGGTGCAGAAACAGGGATAGACGTGCCCTTCCCGTTCCAATCGGGCCAGCGCATCGGCGTAAAGGGCAAGGCGTTCGCTCTGGGAATACGGGCCGTGAGGGCCGCCGCGCGCGGGCATGTGGGCGGGGCTAGGACCATCGGCCGGGACAGCCGGCAGATCGGACCGCAGGTCGGGCAAATCCGGAAATTCCGGCCCCTCGTCCCAGTCCAGCCCCAGCCACAGCAGATCGCGGACCATGCCCGCCACGAATTCCGGGCGCGAACGGTCCGGGTCGATGTCCTCCATGCGCAGCACCACCTGTCCCCCGGCGGCACGGGCGCACAGCCACGCCATCAGGAAGGCTCCGGCATTGCCGAGGTGGATGTGCCCCGTGGGGCTGGGGGCCAGCCGCCCGCGAACGGGGCGCTGGCGGTCCGCCGGTGCGTCGGCCGGGAAACCGGAACGGGGAACGGCGTGCGCGGACGGTGCGCCCGCCCCCCGCGTGATGATGGGAGAATCCTGAAACGGCATGCCCGTACCGGCATCACCTTCCGCTCGGAATGTCAAGGACGGGGCTGAACAAGGAACGGGACGCGACCGTCCGCATTGACGGGCACACCAAGTAATCACATATTTTCAAATAATTATGCATACAACAACAAACAAACGACAAACAGACAACATTTCTCCACGGTCACCAGAACGACAAAGAGGATACGAGACGTCATCTCGTATCCTCTTGCTCTCTGGTGCGCCCGACAGGAATCGAACCTGTGGCCTACAGCTTAGGAG
>JALHHV010000265.1:0-4939 GCA_022837365.1 Desulfovibrio sp.
CGCACCCTGCAATACAAGCTGAAGAAGTTCGGGTTGATCCGGCGCGGCATGTAGCCCGCCAGGGAGGCAGCATGAACAGGTTGCGCGGTATTTCCGTCCTTGTGGCTCTTGTTGTTGCGGCAACCCTTGTGGCCGGGTGTTCCGGGAAAAGCATGCAGGCTTCGCAGTTGCTGGAGCAGGGCCGCTATGCAGAGGCCGCCACGGCCTATGCGCAGGTGACGGCCGAAGATCCGTCCGACTGGCAGGCCGGGGTGCGCCACGGCTATGCCCTGTACCGCAAGGGCGACCATGCGGCGGCCCAGGCCGTGCTTGCGCCGCTGATGAACGACTGGCGCGCGGCCCAGTACGCCAGGTTCTGGGCGGGCATCGCCGCCATCGCCGCCCGTGACGGCGACGCGGCCCGCGCCGCGTGGTCCGGCTGGACCACGGACAGGTTCGAGGTGCTCCGGGTGGTGCGCCCGCGCGTCGAACTGCTGCGCGCGGACGAACTGGCCCTTGGCCCGCAGTCGGCGGACTTGTATGCCCGCGAGGCCGCCCAGGCCAATGCCCTGGAAGAGATGAAGCGCTCGCGCGACATGTTCCGGCGCGGCATGGACAGGGGCGACGTGCCCGATCCGGCGTTGCCGCCGACCCCCGTGGAATATCTGCCGTAGCCCGTTTTTCCGGCGTGCGGGCAGGGCAGCCGTTGCCGGTGGCCTTGTCCGCATCGCCGGGGCCGCGGCTGCACGGCGCAAAACATGAAAAACCACCCCGCAAGGGGTGGTTTTCGCATTGCAAATATCGATGGAAAGAGCCTCGTGAGGGGTACCCACTTGCGGACGAGGGGCGTATTGCCGTAGGTTGGCCGATGAACCTCGGCACCGCGCCCGCATTCCGGCGGGATGTCCGCCAGTGGCGCGGCCCGGCAATCCTCCATGAGTGTCCCATGAGCGAGCCCGCCCTCCATCCCGTCTTCGACATCGATGCCGTGCTGCACCGCCTGCAAGGCGACCGCGAATTCCTCACGCTGCTGCTCGATACCTTCCTGCCCGACTTCGTCGACCGGCTGGCCAAGATGCAGGCCGCACTGGGAGAAGGGCGGCTGGACGACCTTGCCCGGCTGGCGCACAGCCTGAAGGGGGCCTCCGCCACCATCGGCGCGTCGCGCCTGCACCACCGGGCCTCCGCCCTTGATCAGGCCTGCCGCAACGAAGACCTGGCCGTGGCCCGCCGGGAATGGCTGGGTCTGCTGGAGGATTCCGAGGTCACCCGCACGGAGATCGCGGCGTGGCTGACGGTCAACAGGAGTTGACCCGGACCGCCGCGCAGGCCCGCGTCAGGATGCGTCGCCATCCTCGAAGCAGCCTTCCGGGCAGAAGGCCATCAGTTCGGTGAGCACCCCGTCCGGGGCCACGTCGCTGACCAGAAACGGCCGTTCATCCCCTTCGCGCCACCCGACGATGTCGGGCGCCAGTTCCGTGCATGCACCGCACCCGCTGCAATCGCCCGGCGAAAGCAGCACTTCCCTGAGTCCGCGTGGCGTGGCCATGGCGTCCTGCTGCGCGTCCATTCCCCGTACCGAGTCCTGCCGATTGGTCATGTGCCCTCCCGGGCGCGTTCGCGCGCCCATCCTTCAACTATGGCCGCTGACGGGACGAGGCAAGGGGCTGCCGTCGGCAGACGTCCTTGGTTCGTCATCCATCCGCGCCCGCGCCCGGCAAATGCAAACGGGGCGCGACCTGCGTCGTGCCCCGTTGCCGGGCGCCGGGTTCCCAGCGGGCGGGGCAGACTTCGGCCGGATGGTCCCGCAGGTGCTTGTTGGCCTGCATCTTGCGCACCAGTTCGGCGGCGTTGCGGCCCACGTTGTAGAAATTCACCTCGGACCCCACCAGCACCCCTTCCGGGTTGATGATGAAGGTGCCGCGCAGGGCGGTGCCCGCGCTTTCATCGTACACGCCGAAGTAGCGCGAAACCGTGCCGGTGGGGTCGGCGGCCATCTGGTAGCGCACGTTCTCCAGCAGGCGTTCGGAATTGCGCCAGGCCAGGTGCGAGAACTTGGTGTCTGTGGACACCGAGATCACTTCCACGCCCAGTTCCTTGAGCGCCTCGTGGCGTTCGGCAAGGTCCGCCAGTTCGGTGGGGCACACGAAGGTGAAGTCGGCCGGGTAGAAGACCAGCACGGTCCATTTGCGGTCCTGCTGCAATTTTTCCAGCGAAACCTGGCCGAAGGAACCCTCGGTGGGATCGTAGGTATCCATGGTGAAAGGCTTGACCGGGCGGCCGACGATGGCGGAGGCGGGGTATTCCTGTTGGGTGGGGCAGCTCATGTTCGATGACTCCTTTGAAAAGAGTTGTTAGTAATGATTTCTGGTATCACTTATGGCAGCGCGGGGCCGATCCGTCAAGGGGACGTGAGAAAAAAAGTGATCCAGCGCCATGCGCCGGAATCATGCGCAAAATGCGGGGGAATGCCGGAAGCTGCTGGTACGGCGCATGCCGGGTGAAGGATGCGTGCGCGGATGACGGCCAGCCGCCCTGACCGTGCGCCCGTGCAAACGCAAACGCCGCACGGACGAACATCCGTGCGGCGTGAAACGGCGGGCTGAAGCGGGCTGAAGCGTCAGTCGATCCACTTGCCCTTGTCGTAGCGGATGATCTCGGTGACGCGGCGGGCCTTGACCATGGTGAAGTCGCCCACAAGGGCGGCTTCCTTGGTGGCGGCGCGGCTTTCGAATTCCTGCTCGTGGTAGACGATGAGCCCCACGTACTTGGCGCCGGGGCCTTGTGCGTCGTGCACGTCGGTGGAGAGCGAGTCGGGGTCCACGGCCAGATAGCGGGCCACGAATTCGTGGCCGTTCTGCACCACGTCCTTGCGGGTCTGGCAGGGACGCAGACTTTCGTTCATGTGGCGCAGCTTGGCGCGGGCCAGGGTATCGAGCTTGTTGTGCACTTCCTCGATGGTGTCGCCCGCGGACTTCTTGGCAGGAGCCACCTTGGCCACCTGAGTGGTCTTGGAAGCGGTCTTGCCGGTCTGGGCAGGCTTCTGCGTGGCGGCCTTGGCGGTCTTGTCGGCCGTCTTGCCCGTGGTCTGGGCGGCGGCCTTCTTCGTCTGCTGCGCCGGGGAGGCGGTGGCGGCGGTATCCGCCGCGCCTGCCGGAGAAACGCAGACAGCCCCGGCCAGGACCAGGGCCAGAGTGACGGGCAGCGTCAGGGCCTTTGCGGCCATCGCGATGCGGCCTTGCTTCATCGACTTCGTCTCCGTTTGCGGAAAGGCCCGGCGGGTTTCCCCACCGGGCCTTCATGGTCCGTTGTGCTACTTGAGGAAGGAGAGTTCGACCCGGCGGTTCAGCTTGCGGGTCTCTTCGGTGCTGTTGTCGTACTTGGGCTGGGACTCGCCGTAGCCCTTGGTGATCAGGCGCGAGGATTCCACGCCCTGCTTGACCAGGAAGTCCTTGACCGACTTGGCGCGGGCTTCGGACAGCTTCTGGTTGTATTCGTCGGTGCCGAGGCTGCAGGTGTGACCGGCGACTTCGACCGAGCCCTTCTTGGACTTCAGGATGGCGGCGGTTTCCACCAGGATGCTGGTGGCGGTGGCGTCCAGCTTGGCCGAGTTCAGGGCGAACTGGATGCTGCGCAGCACGATCACTTCGTCCATGGGAGCGGCGGCGGCGGCGGGGGCGGCCTTTTCTTCGTAGAAGACGTCGCGCACGAACTTGTCGAGGGCGGCTTCGTTGGCCAGCAGTTCGGGGCCCTTGGCGGTGACGGCGCAGCCGTTCAGCTTGGCGATGGCGTCAAGGGTGGCCTGACCGGCGGGCTTGTCGGCCATGGAGATGACGTGCAGGCACAGGCCGGGGTTGGTGGAGAGCAGCATCTTGGCTTCGGCCACCGGGTCGGAACCCAGGTTGGATTCGCCGTCGCTGACCATGATCATGGCGGCCTTGCGCTTCATGGCCTTGGCGTAGGTGGCCTTCTGCAGGCCGGTGCCCATGGGGGTCAGGCGGGCGAAGGTGTCTTCGTTTTCGTTCAGCTTCTTGATGGCCTTTTCATAGGACGCCTTGTCCCACGCGGCCACGGGCTGGATTTCGGTGGACGGAGCGAAGGTGTGCAGGCCGCCTTCGTAGCCCAGCGCCGGGATCTTGGCGTTGATGGCCGAGAGCAGCTTCTTGGTCAGTTCCATCTTGTTCTTGCCGACCTTCTCGTGCGACATCATCATGGACCCGGAGTAGTCCACGAAGAAGTCGAAGCTGGCGATTTTGGGAACAAGGGTGGATTGACCGGCGGCGAAGGCCGGAGCGGCGCAGACGAGCATGAGCGCCGCGACCAGAGTCAGAAGTTTCGCGATTTTCATGGGAGCCTCCAAAATAGCTGATGTTGACGCAGGGTAAAAACTCCAGCCCGGAATTATCTTCATATTGTGCAAGTTACCGACAAAACATGGTCGTGACAAGACCATTCTGCGTTTTAGGCACAAAGTTTCCGATTTTTCATGGGCCGCATGCCGTCACGCGGACTCTTGCGGAGCCTCCATGGCGGCTTCCAGAGCTTCATCCAGCGTCGGGTGGGCGAAAATGACAGAGCCCGCGTCGTGCGCGGTCCAGCCCGTGGCCGCGCCGCTCCCTCCCGCAAGCACGGCCGCCAGCGTCACCAGATGCGACACGCCGTGTCCCACGGCGGTCACGCCCCGGATGCGCCCGTCAACCCAGACGATCTTGATGAAACCCTGCGTCGTTCCATACGCCTGCACAATGGGATTGGCAATGAGCATGGAGCGGGAAACACGGGGGGAAAATCCCGCATTCTTCAATTCTTCCACGGTAGGGCCGACGCGCATCGCTTCCAGGTGACCATAGATGCACGCGGGCATCACGCCCGCGTCGTAGGCCGTTGCAGTCGCACCGCAGGCGTGGCGCACCGCGTAGCGGGCCTGGTGGTCCGCCGCGTGGGCCAGCAGGGTGCGGCC
>JALHHV010000265.1:4961-8743 GCA_022837365.1 Desulfovibrio sp.
AGCACGTCAAGACCGATTCCGGCGGACGCCGGGCGGCGGCCCACGGCCAGCAGCGCTTTCTGCGCGGTCAACTCCTCGCCGTCCTCGAAGCGCAGAACGGCCTTGCAGCCGGTCCCCTCGCTCACGGTCGCCAGCGAGGCCACCTTGCGCCCGGTGTGGATGGCCCACCCCTCGCGTGCGTAGACCTTGCGCAGGGTGTCGCCCACTTCGGGGTCCTCGGTGGGGGCCAGGCGGCCCATGCCTTCCACGATGGTGATGCGCGTGTCGAGGCGGGAGAAGAAGTCGGCCATCTCCAGGCCGATGGCCCCGCCGCCCACGACGATCAGGCTTTCCGGGGCCTCGGTCACATCGAGCAGCGCGGTGGAGTCGAGCACCGCCGCGCCGTCGGCGGCAAGGCCGGGAAAGCTGGCCGGAGTGGAGCCGGTGGCCACGATCAGGGTACCCCAGGCCAGCCGGGTTTCCTGCGTGGAGCCGTCGGCCTGCATGGCGGCGACGGTCAGTTCGCCATCCCCTTCTCCCTGTGGCGCGGCGGTCACCCGCCCTTCGCCCGCGTACACGGCGATGCCCGCCGCCTTCAGGCGCTTTTCCAGCGCCTGGCGGGTGCCCTTGACGTACCTGTCCTTGCGCTGTTGCAGGGCGGGCAGGTCGAAGGCGATGTGCCCGTCGGCGGCTTTCAGCTTCTTCTGCGCTTCCAGCAGCGGCAGGGCGGCGGTGGCCCCCAGCAGCAGCTTGGTGGGGATGCATCCCCGGTTCAGGCAGGTGCCGCCCAGGCCGTCACGGTCCACCAGCGCCACGGAAAGCCCGCGCGCCGCCGCATCGAAGGCGGCCCGGCTTCCGCCGGGCCCTCCTCCGAGTATGATCATGTCGTAGCGGGCGCTAGGCGTCATCCGTCAGCACCATGTTGCGGGCCGCCGCCGTCTCGTCCAGCCTGCGCACCGGCGTGTTCACCGGGGCCGCGTGCAGCGCGTCGGGGTTTTGCGCCGCCGATTCCAGAATGGCGATGAGGTCGTCCGCGAATTCGTCGAGCGTCTGCCTGCTCTCGGTTTCCGTGGGCTCGAACATCAGGCATTCCTTGACGATGAGCGGGAAGTAGATGGTGGGGGCGTGGTAGCCCTTGTCCAGCAGGGCCTTGGCCACGTCCAGCGCGCGGATGCCGCATTCGGCGTGGTTGCAGGCGGAGGCCACGAACTCGTGCATGCAGATGCGGTCGTGCGGGATTTCCAGCACCTTTTCCAGCCGCTTGCGCAGGTAGTTGGCGTTGAGCACCGCGTATTCCGAAACGCGTTCCAGCCCTTCGCCGCCCAGGCGCAGGATGTAGGCATACGCCTTCAGCAGCACGCCGAAGTTGCCGTAGAACGGGGCCATGAAGCCGATGGACTTCGGGTGGTCGTAGTTCAGGTAGTAGCGGCCGTCGTGCAGCTTTTCCACCCGCGAGACGGGCAGGTACGGCACCAGCCGTTCGCTGACGCCCACCGGGCCCGCGCCGGGGCCGCCGCCGCCGTGCGGAGTGGCGAAGGTCTTGTGCAGGTTCAGGTGCACCACGTCGAAGCCCACGTCGCCCACGCGCATCTTGCCGAGGATGGCGTTGAGGTTGGCGCCGTCGTAGTACAGCAGGGCGTCCACCGCGCGCAGCTTTTCCACGATGCGCGGCAGGTGGTTTTCGAACAGCCCCAGGGTGTTGGGGCAGGTCATCATCAGGGCGGCCACGTCGTCGGTCAGGGCGGCTTCCAGCGCGTCCGGATCGACCATGCCGTCCTTCGACTCGATGTTGATCACCTCGTACCCGGCCAGCGCCGCCGAGGCGGGGTTGGTGCCGTGGGCGGAATCCGGGCAGATGACCTTGGTCTTACGGTTGCCCTTGTCCTTGTGATAGGCGGCGATAAGCATGGCCCCGGTAAGCTCGCCGTGCGCGCCCGCCATGGGGTGCAGGGTGAACGCGCGCATGCCGGTGATCTCGCACAACAGGCGCTCGGTCTCCCACCGCGCCCTTCAACTGGGCCATCAGCGGGTGCAGCCGGGTGAAGCCCGGCAGGGCGGCCACCTGTTCGGTGAACTTGGGGTTGTACTTCATGGTGCACGAGCCGAGGGGGTAGAAATTGGAATCCACCCCGAAGTTCAGGCGCGACAGCCGCGTGAAGTGGCGCACCACGTCCAGCTCGCCCAGTTCGGGCAGGGCGGGGCGCTTGGCGCGCAGCAGGTTCGCGGGCAGCATGTCGGCGGCATGTTTCTTCGGCTCGGCGGGCAGGCAGGCGGTGCGGCCGGGAACGGATGCGGCGAAGGCGGTCTTCACAGGATACCTCCCAGCATTTCGGCCAGAATGCCGACCTGTTCGAAGCTGTTCTTTTCGGTGCAGGCCACCAGCAGCACGTCGTCCATGCCGCCGCGCGCGGTGAGCCGGTCCACCGCCTCGAAGGCGGGAACGGGCAGCCGCACGGCGAACTCGTTGCCGAAGGGGGCGGTGCTCAGCGGGCGCACCCCGGCGATGGCGGTCAGCCGTTCCATGGCGTAGCGGGCGCGTTCCATGGAAAGCTCGGCCGTGCGGACAAGCCCCTCGGGACCCAGCAGGCACAGGTGCACCAGCGTGCGCAGGGCGCACAGGGCCTGGTTGGAGCAGATGTTGGACGTGGCCTTGGCGCGGCGGATGTGCTGTTCGCGCGCCTGCAACGTGAGCACGTAGCCGGTGCGGCCTTCGATGTCGTTGGTGCGGCCCACGATGCGGCCGGGCATCTGGCGCACCATGTCCTTGGTGCAGGTCATGATGCCGAGGTACGGCCCGCCGAAGCTCAGGGGCTGGCCCAGCGACTGGCCTTCGGCCACGGCGATGTCCGCGCCCATTTCGCCGGGCGTCTTCAGCACCGACTGCATGACCGGGTACACCGAGATGACCGACGCGGCCTTCTGCGCAGCCGGTGTCCACGGCGGCCTTCAGGGCGGCCATGTCCGACCTGCCGTCCACCTGCGGCACGGTGACCAGGTCCAGCGAGAGGTTGGACGTGTACGAGGCCAGCATGGTGCGCCAGATGGGGCTGACCGCTTCGTCGATGACCAGCTTGCGGCGCTTGGTGGCGCGCACGGCCATCATCATGGCCTCGAAGATGGCCGAGCCGCCGTCATACACGGAGGCGTTGGCGCAATCCATGTCCAGCAGGCGGCACACCGCCGTCTGGTACTCGAAGATGGCTTGCAGGGTGCCCTGCGAGGCTTCGGGTTGGTAGGGGGTGTAGGCGGTGTAGAATTCACCGCGCGAGACCAGCGCGTCCACGGCGGCCGGAATGTGGTGGCTGTAGAAGCCGCCGCCCAGGAAACTGACCACGTCGGTGCGGTTGCGGGCGGCCAGTTCTTCCATCTTGGCCAGCACCTGCATCTCGCTGAGGCCCAGGGGCAGCTCGAAGCTGCGCGGGCGCATCTCTGCCGGAATATCGACGAAAAGATCCTCGATGCTCTGCACGCCGATGAC
This sequence comes from Desulfovibrio sp., assembly GCA_022837365.1. GTDB lineage: Bacteria > Desulfobacterota > Desulfovibrionia > Desulfovibrionales > Desulfovibrionaceae > Cupidesulfovibrio. The sequence goes on from JALHHV010000265.1 coordinate 8,419, forward strand.
GGAGAGCATTTCCCGGACCTCCTCTGGGGAGTGCGGGATGAACGGCATGGGCTGCTCCTTGCCGCTAGTGGGCTTCGCGCGCGACGACGGCTTCGTAGTCGGCGGCGGAGAGCAGGCCCTCGGGCTTGCCGTCCAGCTTCACGCGCACCATCCAGCCGTCGGTGTAGGGCGACTGGTTCACCAGTTCCGGCGCGCCGGACAGGGCGTCGTTGACGGCGCTGACGGTGCCGGCGAGCGGCGAGTAGAGTTCGCTGGCGGCCTTCACCGATTCCACCGAACCCATTTCCTGGCCGGTGGCCAGGGTGTCGCCCACGGCGGGCAGGTC
>JALHHV010000266.1 GCA_022837365.1 Desulfovibrio sp.
CCAAGGCCGGAAAACCGGAAAAAATAGCCCGGTATTCCACCCCCTAACGGGTTAAGGACTGGCTTTTCCAAAACACCCCACTATACAAAAAAATGGGGGTGCAGTAGGCTTCGGTTCGAACTAACCCGCCGGGTTAAAAATTTACTAGACACTTTCTTGACGGCGCGGAGCACCGCAACGACCCCGCAAATGCGCCGTCAGGAGGGCCAGTCATGTTTCCGGGCACTCGCCGCCCCGGACAAGGATACTTTCCGTCATGTCCTCCGCATGGAACCACGTGCATGGCTTCGAACGCCTGAGCCTCTGCGACTGGCCCGGCTACAGCAGCTGCGTCATCTTTCTGGGCGGCTGCAACATGCGCTGCCCCACCTGCCACAACTGGCAACTGGCCTGGCATGCCGACACCCTGCCCGTGCTTTCGCGCGCCGCCATGGAATCCTACATCGAAGCCCGCCGCCACTGGCTGGACGGGGTGGTCGTGACCGGGGGGGAAGCGACCATGGTCGAGGGCTTCGCAGACCTGCTCCGCGACCTGCGCCGTTTCGGCCTGCCCGTGAAGGTGGACAGCAACGGCCTGCGCCCCGACGTGGTGGAACTCTTGCTGCGCGACGGCCTGGCCGACGCCTTCTCCATCGACGTCAAGGGACCCTTCGCCCTCTACCCGCGCCTGTCCGGCGGCACCACCAGCCCGGACGAGGCCCGCGCCGCGCTTTCGCGCGTCTTCGCGCTGGCAAAGGCGCAGCCCGACGCGTTCATGTTCCGCCTCACCCGCGTTCCCGTGCTTTCCGATGCCGACGTGGAAGCGGCCCGCCGCCAGCTTCCCGCCGGTTTCGAACTGAAGATACAGGATTACGTGCCCCCCCGGAGGAAGCATGCCGAAGCAGATTCTGAAACGCGACGGACGGCTGGAGACGTGGTCCACGGACCGCATCGCGGAAGCCATCCTGAAGGCCCTGAAAGCAAACGGCATTAAGGACCCGCTGCTCTCCAGGCGCATCGCCCACAGGGTGGAGCAAAAGCTCGCGGACTGCGAGATTCCCGAGCAGGAGCAGGTGCAGGACACCGTGGAGCAGGTGCTGATGGAATCGCGCCTGTACGCGGTGGCCAAGCGGTACATCATCTACCGCGAAACCCGCCGCACCCTGCGCGAGCAGAAGGCCGCCTTCCTCGACATCTCCGAGACCATCGACAACTACCTCACCAAGGCCGACTGGCGCGTGAACGAGAACGCCAACATGACGCACTCGTTCCAGGGCCTGATGCTGCATCTTTCCGGCACGTTGCAGGCCAAGTACGCGCTGGAGAAGTACCCCGAGGAAGTGCGTCAGGCCCACGACCACGGCTACTTCCACATCCACGACCTGTCCTTCGGCCTTGCGGGGTACTGCGCGGGCTGGAGCCTGCGCGACCTGCTGCTGGAAGGGTTCAACCTCGAGAACCGGTCCAGCGCCGGGCCCGCCAAGCATCTGGACACCGCCATGGGCCAGATGATCAATTTCCTCGGCACGTTGCAGAACGAATGGGCGGGGGCGCAGGCGTTCAACAACGTGGACACCTACCTCGCCCCCTTCGTGCGCAACGACGGCCTGACCTACAAGCAGGTGCGCCAGGCCATGCAGAAGTTCGTGTTCAACCTGAACACGACCTCGCGCTGGGGCGGCCAGAGCCCGTTCACCAACCTGACCTTCGACCTGGTGCCGCCCAGGCACATCGCCACCGAGCCCATCATCATCGGCGGCGAATACAAGGATTCGGTCTACGGCGAATACGCGCCGGAAATGGAAATGCTGAACCGCGCCTTCCTGGAAGTGATGCTGGACGGCGACTTCCACGGCCGCATCTTCTCCTTCCCCATTCCCACGTACAACGTCACCAAGGACTTTCCGTGGGATTCGGAGATCGGCGACCTGCTGCTGAAGCTCACCGCCAAGTACGGCGCGCCCTACTTCCAGAACTTCATCAATTCCAACCTCAACCCCGAGGACGTGCGCTCCATGTGCTGCCGGTTGCAGATGGACCTGCGGCAGCTGCGCAACAAGGTGGGGGGGCTGTTCGGCGCGGGCGACCTGACCGGGTCCATCGGGGTGGTCACCCTGAACCTGCCCAAGCTGGCCTATCTCGCCCAAGGGGAAGAGGACTTCCTGGACATGGTGACCGAATACGCGGAACTGGCCCGCGATTCGCTGGAATTCAAGCGCAAGCTGGTCACCGCCAACCTTGAGCGCGGCATGTTCCCGTGGTCGCGCCGCTACCTCAAGAACGGCTTTGCCGGGCACTTCGCCACCATCGGCCTGGTGGGCGGGCATGAAGCCTGCCTGAACCTGCTGGGCAAGGGCATCGAGACCGAGGCGGGCGTGCGGCTGATGCAGCGCACCCTGAACCACCTGCGCAACCTTACCGCGCGCTTCCAGGAAGAGACCGGCAACCTCTACAACCTCGAAGCCACCCCGGCCGAAGGCACCAGCTACCGCCTCGCCAAGATCGACAAGGCGCTGTACTCGGAAATCCGCGCCTCGGGCAACGGCACCCCCTACTACACCAACTCCACCGCCCTGCCCGTGGGCATGACCGAAGACGTGTTCGCCGCGCTGGACCACCAGAACAAGCTGCAACCGCTGTACACCGGCGGTTCGGTGTTCCACACCTACCTGGGCGAATCCGTGGCCGACACCGAGGCCCTCAAGAAGTTCATCATCAAGGCGTTCTCCCAGACCCGCCTGCCGTACCTTTCCGTCACCCCCACCTTCTCGGTGTGCAAGGACCACGGCTATTTGCAGGGCGAACAGCACCAGTGCCCCGACTGCGGCCAGGACACGGAGGTGTACACCCGCATCGTGGGCTACTACCGCCCCGTGTCCCAGTGGAACAAGGGCAAGCAGGTCGAATACGACGACCGGGTCTGCTACAACGGGTTCTAGAGACTGAAAAATCTGCGGGGGAAGGAACCCTTTGAAAAGGGTCTCCTTCCCCCGCACCCCCATCCCCCCAAACTTTTCGATGGGGGATGCGTTTGACCGCCGTGCAGGCGGTTTTCTCATTTGGCACGTGCGCCGGCCCCTTCCTCATACCCCGCGACGGTCTTCCATCGCGGGTGGCTGGGCGCGCGCAATGCCAGGGATTACGAGTTTTGCCCGCCGGGCAAGGCGGCGTGCGCTTTTCGCGCGCAGTGTACTGATGTACATGA